>JADYZI010000427.1 GCA_020853255.1 Acidobacteriota bacterium | reverse complement strand
GGGATCGGATCATGCTGATTGGTCCAAATTCACCATTTCAAATTGTGGCGGCTATAGTTCAGGGGTTAGAACGCCAGATTGTGGTTCTGGATGTCGTGGGTTCGATTCCCACTAGCCGCCCCATCTAATCTTACCGTTGACAGCAGGATAGCGACTTGCCATAACAGCATCTTGTTTCGCAGATGTTCGGGTTCTTTTTTCGCCTGTTTCGTGTTTCTGGGCCACCAACTTTTCCACCACGAAAATGCACGAATCAAGAAACGAAGCCACCGAAACATAAATCCTCAGTGGATCCGAACACAGTTTGGGCCAACCCTGAATATTACAGATAGGTAAACGAGATTTTTGAAAGGCGGTCGGATAAATATAGTAAACTGGCTTCCGGTTTGCATATATGGTAGCGGGTTTGCGGAATTAACGCGGCGACCTGACCGATCTTTCAACAGCCATTTTCGATCTAGAACCTATGATCCCGTTAAAATCACTGTTCTTCCTTCTTGTTTTACTCCCGATCTCTGGCATTGCGCAGGAAGGCAAGGCTGGCCGTGTTAAGGGCGAGGTCCTGATCAAATTTCGAGCTGGTACCTCTGTTGACGCGTCCCGGAGCGTCGTACTCAAAAAAGGAGGGGTTACGCTTGAGCGGTTTGCGGGGCTTGGATGGGAGAGGATCAAGCTGCCGAAAGGAAAGACCGTCGATCAGGCGATCGCCGATTATAGCGGATCATCTCTTGTCGAAGCAGTTCAGCCAAATTACTACTATCATCTGCTTGCAACGCCGAACGACCCAAGCTACGGAAGTCTTTGGGGCATGGCCAAGATCTCGGCCCCGCAGGCATGGGACGTTGCAACCGGCAGTTCGTCGGTTGTGGTTGCCGACATCGATACCGGAATAAAATACGATCATCCTGACCTCGCCGCAAATGTCTGGACCAATTCCGGCGAGATCGACGGCAACGGGCTTGACGACGACAATAACGGGTTTGTTGACGATTTTTACGGTTACGATTTCTTTTTCAACGACTCGAACCCGCTGGATGAGAACGGACACGGCACCCACACTGCCGGAACGATCGGGGCCGCGGGCAATAATGGCATAGGTGTCGTTGGTGTGAACTGGAACGTAAAGATCATGGCCATCAAGATCTATGACAACGATGGCCTCGGCACAACATCGGCAATGCTGATAAACGCGTACAACTACGTCCGGATGATGAAAGATCGCGGCATGAATATTCGCGTTACAAACAACTCGTACGGCGGCTGTGATGAGGCCTGTGGATACGACCAGGCGACCAAGGACGCGATCGATGCTCTCGGCCGGGCTGGCGTACTTCAGGTCTTCGCAGCCGGAAATGACGGACTTAACATTGACACATCGCCGCAATATCCGGCCGCTTACGACAGCCCGTGGATAATCTCAGTAGCAAATTCCACGTCCAGCGATGTCCGCAACGGAAGTTCGAACTTCGGTATCGTGAATGTCGACCTTGCCGCTCCGGGTACGTCGATCCTGAGCACGATCAACGGCGGATCAGGCTACGGCACGCTGTCAGGCACTTCAATGGCAACTCCGCACGTAGCAGGAGCGGCCGCCCTGCTTGCCGGCTACGATCCAAACCTTTCGACCGCCTCATTGAAAGCTACGTTGCTGAATACCGTTGATCAACTTCCCGCCTGGAACGGCGTAGTAAAGACCGGCGGCCGGCTGAATGTGTCCGCTGCCCTGCAAAATAAGACCGTTTGCAGCTTTAATGTACCCTCAGGCACCATCAGCCTTCCGACAAAAGGCGGGTACTTCACCATCAATGTTACGGCGGCGGCGAATTGCGATTATCAGGTCAAAAGCAATGCAAATTGGATCCGGCTCACGACTAGCGATTCGCTTTCCGGCAACGGAACGGCAACGTTTCGGGCGACGCTGAATCCGACCATCACGCGCAGCGGCACAATAGATATTGGCGGGACGACCGTTACCGTGATACAATCCAGGAGTTGATTTTGTGAATTTACCCCCGTTTTCCAACTTTACTCTTATTAAGAGCGTCTAAGGCTCAAGTGACAATTTAGTTTCGGTTCCGCGGCCGTCCCCCGAGCGGACTTGTGAATAAATAAGAATTTGTTGCAATTTGCGCTTCTAGCGTAGTATATTTTAGGTTCTCGGTCGTTGCCGCTGTCAGTTGCACAGGCCTACGGACCGCACAAGCAAAGGATACAAAACATGAGAAGTTCTTTCGCCGTTTTCGGCAAAATAGCGTTGTTGGCTGCAGTGGTTACAGCGATGGCCTTGCCTTCGTTCTCGCAGCTCAGCCTTAGAAAGGCGTTTGATATAGACGCAGACAACAAGGCTGATTATATCGTCTTCAGGCCAGAGAATAATACCTGGTACATCCGTTCAAGTGCCGGTGTCATCCGCTCGCAGCAGTGGGGCGTGGCAAATGATGATTGGATGGTTCCGGGCGATTATGACAATGACGGTAAGGCCGACGTTGCCGTTTGGCGCGAGTCTACAGGCGTTTGGTATATCATCCCAAGTTCGACCAATACCTTCACAACCCAGACATGGGGCGTTTCCGGCGACGAACCGGTTGCGCGCGATTGGGATGGCGACGGAAAGACGGACCTAGCGGTTGTCCGCAGAACAGGCGGAAACATGATCTGGTACATTTTCAGTAGCCTCACGGGCGGTTTTGAAGGACGCCAATTCGGAGCTTCGACAGACTTTACAGCACCGGGCGACTATGACGGTGACGGCAAATTTGACGTAGCTGTACAGCGGCCCGGAGCGACACCGACTTCGCCAGCGACGTTCTATATCAATACCGGAAGCTCATTTGAATCCTACACTTTTGGCCAAACAAGCGACCTCGTGGCACCTGGCGATTGGAACGGCGACGGCAAGACCGATATTGCTGTGGTTCGGGAGGGTGCAACGCCTACGTCCAATCTAACCTGGTATGTACGTCAGCCTGACGGCGGCTACACGTCTTTTGTATGGGGCGTGACCGGGACCGACCTGCTTGCGCAGAATGATTATACCGGCGACGGCAGGACCGACTACGGCGTTTGGCGGAATTCGGACGGAAATTTCTACGTCTTCGATCCGACAAACGGCGGCTTCTATGTGACAAACTGGGGCCAGCCAAATGACTTCCCCGTTGCCAGCTACGACACACACTGACGTAACTGTTGGCATTTGCAAACTGAGTGGGCCGATGATCGTTGCGATCATCGGCCTTTTATTTCAGGAATACGTCCACGCGATATGTTAAATTCGATCTATGTCCGAGGCGACGAACAAGGCCGACCTTATTATTGACGTCTGGGAAAAGCTGGATTGCGAAAGTGTCGGGGCCGAGGAGATGATCGCAATTGAAACGGCGGTGCGCGGGCGATTTGGCAGATCGGCTGTTGATTCGCCGATGGTGATAGCCCGGCTTCTCGCCGACGAGGGGGCTGTCCTACGGCATTCGGAGATAATGGCATTGTATGTGGAGCGTGCTCTGGATCGCCCATACGAACCGGCTTTCCGAAACATTTTGAACATCAATGACCTCAGCGAGGCGGCCAGTTCGCTGCGGCGGCTTGAGAATCTCCGGCGAAAGTATTTGAGCGACAATGATAAAGAAGGCCTGCGCCTCGTCCGCGAAAAAGGGAAGGCGGGCCGAATTGAGGCCCTGAATCGCGCAAATAGCGGCACAAACGGAGAAGCCGAGCGGCAGCGATACGCCGAGGTAGCCGAGTGGATAACACTCTGGCTTCAATCGCCCGATATGTTCGAAACGTGGATCGATATGCGACTCTCGTCCGTCGATTTTACGCGGAAGTTTCCTGGTTCAGTAGAGGAATGATTTGGTCACTTGACTCGTCAGATCGATCAACCACAAATACTCTTCCGATCCTTTGTTGGCAGCGATGCTGTAAATGAGACGATTTTACTCACCTCCAGATCGGATATCAGAAGGTCGCGTAATCCTTAACGCTGACGAAACGCGGCATCTTCGCGATGTGCTTCGGCTGCGGGTGGGTGACCAGGCATCGGTCTTTGACGGCCTCGGCCGTGAGTATCTGTGCAGCGTCGGCGAATTGTCAAAAAAATCCGCGCTCCTTGAAGTAAAGCAAGAGATCCAACCGGCCTCGCCTGAGTCTCCACTGGATTTAACGGTCGCGGCCGCAATGTTGCCGGGCGAAAAGTTTGAGATAACGGTCCAGAAGGCAGCAGAGTTGGGGGTATATCGGCTGAGGCCGCTATATACCGTCCGCTGTGAGGTAAAACCGGGAGGAAGCGGGAACCGCTTGGCACGCTGGCGGAAGATCGCGGCGGAATCCGCAAAACAGTCTGGCCGTGCAAGGTTGATGGATATAGCAGAACCTGTCGAGTTAACAGAGTTTTTGGCAGATACGGGATCGATCGCAGGCACAAAGATCTTTTTCAGTGAACGCGACGGAAGTGACTTCACCGCGATCGAACCGGCAACGAAAATGACCGCGGTCTTTGGGCCGAAGGGTGGATGGGACGATTCTGAGCTGGAATCCGCAAGGGCGGCCAACTTCACGATCGTCACCTTCGGCGGCCGCATCATGCGTGCGGAAACCGCCGCGATAGCAATGACCGCGATCCTGCAGCACCGCTTCGGAGATCTATCCTAGATAAAGGGGCCCCACAGCAAGTATTTTGGCTTCTTTTCGTGAATTTTCGTGTCTTTATTTGTAAGTTTCGTGGCGGGGAGGCCGAACCTTGACCATGAAACTTACGAAATGAAACCGCACAAGACCTGCGCGAACGGCTGCAAGGGAGGGTTATATCTCGTTTGTTTTTGGCCGCGGTCGGTAGTAGGAATCACCGCGCTGAGTTAATTTTGCCTTTTCGCCGAGGGTCTGGATAACGGAATCAAGGAGCTCCTTATTATCAAGCTTAAAGTTGGTCGTACCGCGTGCGTCAGCATCAGGATCGTTAAACTGGACTACCATATAACGGCGCTTTTCCTTGATGAAACCGCCGAGTATCCCAGCCCCGATGACCGGGATCGCACCCACAATATGGCCCGCATTCGAGGTTACAGACCGCGACTGCGGCGATATAACGACCAGCGATCTATATGGAATACCAAACAGTTCCTTACCATTTTTGCCAAGAAACACGATTCGCGCATTCTCATCGTCAAACTTGAGCGTGCCTTCTTCCTTCTTCGAGAACCCAAATAGTCCGCCCTCGTATTTCGCCTCGAACATTGCCGGCGCCGGCGGGGCCTTTTCGGACGACCCGGACCTATCGACCGGACGCGGCTGAGAATAGGCGGCGACGGCGATCGCCAAAATAGCGAATGCGGCAAAACTGAGTTTTTTCATTGTATTCACGTTGTCGTTTCCGATACGAAGCTGACTTAATAGACGCATCATTGCGAAAATTGGTTGTCAAGCGGAAGCGGGCATGCACTCCCGCCCAAGATATTCAGAAAGCCTTGAGTTTGCGATCTGGACATATTCTGCTGATATCTCAGACCCAAACCAGTTTCGCCCGAG
>JADYZI010000426.1 GCA_020853255.1 Acidobacteriota bacterium | reverse complement strand
GTCAGGTTTTCCTGCTCGCTTTTCAGCTCGCGAACTTTGTGAACGGTTTGCAGCGTAAATTTGAACTTCTTCATGCGGTTTCGATCTTTAACAGTTTTTCAATGCTCTCGGTCAAACGGGAAGGTTCTTCACGCGCCTGTTTCAGAAAGCTCAGGATCTCGTCACGGCGGGCGATCGCGAGGTCGATGAAACTGTTGCTCCCGGTTTGGTAGGCACCAATGTTTATCAGGTCTTCGGCCTTGTCATAAGCGGCTATCAGCTCGCGCACCTTACCTGCCTTGTCCCGGTGTTCGGATCCGGTGATCGATGAAAACAGGCGCGAATTGCTGTGGAGCACGTCGATGCAGGGATAATGATTCTGTGCGGCGAGTGAGCGGGAAAGCACGATGTGGCCATCCAGGATGGATCGGACCGCATCGGCGATCGGTTCATTCATATCGTCGCCTTCTACAAGTACTGTGTAAAAGGCGGTTATCGACCCGCCGCCGTCAAATTTTCCGGCACGTTCGAGGAGTTTTGGAAGGAGGGCAAACACTGACGGCGTGTAACCCTTTGACGACGGCGGCTCGCCCGCCGCCAGCCCGATCTCGCGCTGGGCCATGCAGAACCGTGTTACCGAATCCATGATCAGCAGTACGTTCGAGCCCTGATCCTTGAAATATTCCGCGATAGCGGTTGCCGCCATTGCGGCACGAATGCGGACAAGGGCCGAATCATCCGACGTTGAAACGACCAGAACGCTTCGTTTCATGCCTTCTTCGCCAAGTTCGTTCTCAATGAACTCTCTTACCTCACGGCCCCGCTCGCCGATCAGAGCGATGACATTCACGTCCGCGGCGGAACGCTTTGCCATCATTCCAAGAAGCGTAGATTTTCCGACACCCGATCCGCCAAAAATGCCGATTCGCTGTCCGGCGCCGATCGTCAGCAGGCCGTCAATGACGCGAACGCCGGTTTCGAGCGGTTCGTCGATGTTGGCACGCATCAGCGGGTTTGTGGTGTTGCGATTTAGTGGATAAGATTCGCCTTCCAGCGTGATCTCAGCAAGGCCATCGAGCGGCCGGCCGAGGGCATCGATCGTCCGGCCAAGCAGAAAATCGCCGACGGGTATCTCGCTTTTTACCCCGGCCGCGACGATCATATCTCCGACCCGAACGGGCGGCATTTGTCCAAGCGGCATTAGCAGTACATGATTATCGCGAAATCCGACCGCCTCAAGCATTACGCTGCGATCGCCGTTTGCCGTTTGCAGATAGCAGAGGTCGCCGACCGAAACGGCCGGGCCTTGTGATTCGATAACCAACCCGACGGCGCGAGTGACGCGGCCTATCGACTTGAGGGTTTCGAGGGATGCGAGTTTTTTAGCGTATGCAGCGAGCATGTTCAGGTGAGAAGGCCGACGGCGATCTCGTCGAATTGCGATTCAATGCGGGCGTCGATATCACCGGTTTCGGTGTGGACTAGGCAGCCGCCGGGAGATATGGACGGATCTTCGATGAGCGTCAAGGCTCCGCGAAACTGGAGGGAGTCCAGCCGGGAATTGATGTAGGCGAGATCGTCCGGGTTGAGATGGACCTCGGCCGCGGTCCGCTGATTTAGCTTGGACAACGAAACGCGAACGAGCGTCACCGCTATTTCCTTGTCAACCGTGACCTCGCGGCGAACGATCTTTTTTGCGATCTGAATGGCGAGTTCTACAAGATCGGATTCGACATGGCCGGTCATTTCGCCGGCAAGCCGCGAAAGCCTTTCCAATGTCCCAGCAAGCTCGGCGCGCACGTCGGAAAGCCGTGCCTCGATCTCGGATTCGAACGATGCCCGGGCTTCGATCTGTGCCTTTTCCAGTGCTGCCTGTTCCAAAAGCCTTGTATTTTCCTGCGCATCAGCCACGATCTGCGCGGCCTTTCGCCTTGCGCGATCGAGGACCTCTTCAGGCGTTTCGGGGATCAACGGCGTTTCAGCGGCCGGTTCGGGCTGCGGGGCCGTTGGATCAAATGTAGGGACGACGAACGTACCGCTGACGGTGCCGCCGCAACTCTCACCGAGTTCGGGTATCGGCAGCGAACTAAGTTCGATCGGCTCTTTGCATTTGATGACCTTAGCTGACATATTCGTCCGCACCTCCGCCGCCTGAGAGGCTGATAACGCCTTGCTCGTCGAGCTGCCGCAATATCTCGACAACTTCACGCTGGGCGCCGGTTACGTCCTTTAGCTTGACCTGGCCCATAAAGTCCATTTCTTCCTTCATCATCTCGACAGCACGGCCGGACATATTTGTAAAGAACCGTTCCTGTAATTCCGGCATTGTGCCTTTTAATGCAAGTGCAAGTACCTTCTTGTCTGCCCGCTGAAGGATCTCGCGAATACCGACATCGTCAACAAGGAGGATGTCTTCGAATGTCACCATCAAATTGCGGATCTCGAGCGAAAGCTCAGGATGCTCGCCTTCCAACTGCTCAAGCATCACACGCATGGTTTCGCGGTCCAGATGGTTGCAGATGTCGGCAACGGCACGCACGCCGCCGACGCTCGTGCGGCTGTGGCCGCTAATGGCTGAAAGTTTTTGGTTAAGAATGCCGGCAATTCGCTTTACAACGTCCTGCGAAACCGTTTGCAGGCCGGCGAGCCTGAGGACGACATCGCCACGCTGCGATTCGGGAAGCTGTTGAAGTACATTTGACGCGGTTGCGGCGTCAAGGTGGGCCAGCACTACCGCAACGGTCTGCGGGTTCTCAGATTGGAAAAGCTTGGCTATCTGCTGCG
>JADYZI010000425.1 GCA_020853255.1 Acidobacteriota bacterium | reverse complement strand
TCCTCATAATCCAGCCCCGTAACATAGCCGATGCTGACCATGTTGTTCTTTAGGCCGTAGATCCAGCCGCCGCCGTACGTTCGTGTGTCTGAAGGAAATCCAAGTGTGTGAACGACCTTGCCTTCAGGAAAATTTCCTGCTGGCAGTTCCCAAAGCTCCTTTACACCAAGCGAAAAAGCCTGAGTCTCGCTGTCTTCGTCAAGCCCAAGGCGGGCGGTCAACTGCTTTGTTAGCGAACCACGAGAGCCTTCGCCGAGTACCGTAACCTTCGCGAGAATATCAACGCCCGGTTCATAGTTCGGCTTCTTCTTTCCGTCTTTATCGATTCCCTTGTCGCCCGTTCGGACGCCGATTACGGCATTATTCTCATCGTAAAGGACCTCGGCAGCAGGAAATTCGGGGAAAATGTTGACGCCCGCAGCTTCGCATTTCTCCGCGAGCCATTCGCAGACGCGACTGAGGCTTACGATATATTTTCCTTTATTCTTGAGCGGCGGCGGGACGAGCGGTGAGTTAAAACCTCTCTTTTCACCAAGATACCAGAACGCGTCTTCCGTCACTACCGAATCGACCGGACAGCCTTCGCCAAGAAAATCCGGCATCAATTCGCGCATCGCGCGCGGATCCATCACCGCACCCGAAAGGATGTGAGCACCGACGGCCGGCCCTTTTTCAACTATCGCGATCTCCAGGTCATCGACGGTCTTGCCGAACTTCAAGTTCTTTTCGACCATCTCGTTGTGCAGCTTGATCTGCATCTTTAGATGCAGCGCCGCCGCAAGGTTCGCCGGCCCCGCACCAACAAACACAACATCCATCGGAACCTGTTCTCGTTCGCTCATAGTAAATGAATAGGTATTCAGTCGCTGAAAATTATAACAAACTGGAAGATCATCCGCTATCGGCAGCAAGTCAGCCCACACAGGGACATCTTTGCTAGCCTGAGGCCATCCGCTGGTACTTTTCAAGATCCGATAAGAGGTCTTTATCGCGGTTGTAACCGCGTTGAGTAATGAGCTCCAGCAGAGCTCGGGCATCATTGAGGTCGGCCTGAGAGGCAGCTTTGATGAGATTTTGGAGGTCGATGATATCTTGCAAGCGGTTGTCCATATTGGCCGAAAGCACCTTAAGTGCGATCAATGAAGGGATCGTAGCTACCGGACCAACCATTCCGGGAAATATCTCAGCCTTTTCGGCAGTCGCCACAACCTCCGGCTCTATACCAGACGAGGCGAACAAAAGATCGAAAAACATTTCGGATTCGCCTCCGGAAAGCAGGCGGACCGCTGAGAAGCGATCAACGGCCTCTTGTTGCAACACCGTATCGACATAGTAGCCCGATTGCGATAGCGACATGACGAATTCTTCTGCTTCGAGATCATTCGTAACTGCAATGACGAAATCGATATCCTTTGTCAGACGTTCGGTCGTTCGAATCGAAACTGCCATGCCGCCGATCAGGGCGAAGTTAGCTCTCAATTCTTGAAGCTTCTTAATGAAGCTAACGGAATGTATTTCTAATTTGTTGATAAAGGTTATTTACCTTGGCGAAAGCGCGTCGGATCGCCGATCTTGCCCACGCCGTCGCCTAGCGGTGCACCGGGCCGATCCTTGTACCAGGCGTTAACGGCTGCTGCGATTCCTTCATCAGAAATATGCGGATCGCGTTTTTTGAGCTTGTAAACGAACGCCCGCTCTGCAAATTTCTGCAAATCTGCCAACATTTGGACCTTTGCGACAAAACTCTTCACGTCTCTTATTCTACCACAGAAATCAGGCGGCGTTAGGGAAGGAGGGGACTTTCACTCAGCTTTTCATGGAGCACGATGAGCACGGAGATGCATGGCTTCAACGAGGGCCGAGTCGAGGACACAGGTTTGGCCGCGATTAGCAGAAACTCCCCCTTCATTGCTTGCAATGGCAATCTTCCAGAATTAACATGTGTAGCGTATAAATAAACATTATGGAAAGAATCAATTTTCTTGAGACTATTGAGGACGACGAGGATGTTAGACATGAGCTTTTAAAGCAGCAAGCGATTAACATCCTCGACAGCTATCATCACGAATGGGACGTTCTGTCAGAGTTGCTTCAGAATGCGATTGACGCAATAGAAGAGAACAAGGCGATCTCAAAAGGTGTAGTAGAGATTGTTTTTGATGCCGAACAACACAAAATATCAGTCGAAGATAACGGGATTGGCATTGCGGCCGATGAATTGGCTCAGGTTCTGCGCCCGGGTCGTACACTAAAGGCGGCGAAGGCTTCCCTGCGGGGAGAGAAGGGTGTCGGTCTGTCGTTTTTGGTCTTTTCCACAAATAGCCTTGTAGTCGAGTCGGTAAATGCAACTACCAAGGTTATTGGCGAAGTGCAGAATGCATTCGATTGGGTTTCGGGCAAGATTGACGAAGTGCCAACACTCGAACTGGAAAAGGAAACGGTTAAATCGAAACCCTCATTTTCAAGAATAACGCTTTCTGGCGTCGCAAGCTTAGACGACGCCCACAATCTCTTTTCCTATAGCATTGGTCGTCTGAAATACATTCTCCGCACCCGAACGTCCGTTGGCAATACGGCCAGTCTTTTTGAGGAAGCTCCTAAAAAGCCTATTGCAATATCTCTGACCTTTACTGATTCAAATGGCAAGTCCACTTCTACGAGACTTGACTATAGTTATGACGGTCCCGGAAATTATATAAAACCTAGTATCCGATTTACCGAAAGAATCGAGAAACTCAAGGTTAATCAAAAGGAATCTGTCAAAGGACGTCCAGTATACAATTTTGGCGAGTTCAAATCGCAAACGGGACGGACGATCAAGTACTATTATTTTGCCTGTAGTCGACATAAATTCTCTGACATGTCAAAGACAATCCTTGACGGATCGGAAGGTGACCGAGATCTTGTCCGAGGTGGAATTTTCCTTTCGACAAAATGCATGCCGACCGGTGTTCACATCGCTCCGCCGTCTAAAGGCAAAGAAGGCTACTGGTCTAATATTTACATTATGTTTGAGTACGATGACCTGCGCCTTGACCAAGGTCGCAAAAGCGTACCTGGACGAATCGTACACATGTTAAGGAGTCAAGCCGAAAAGATTTACGACGAGCTTTCCCCGCATTTCGAAGACATCCTAGACACAGACTATGAAATCGAGTCGGAGTTGGAGCAAGCGGCGACAATTGATGAAATGTGGGACTGGCTTGAAGACAACGTAGATGACCTTGGACTTAAGAATTTGGCATATGTGAAAGAGCCACATTCCGAACAGAGCGTCGTTGCCCTCTTTTACGAAATGATCGGTCGACAGATTTTGAATGGTTATGAGACCTGGCGAAACAGCTCAAAAGACACCTATGACGCGTACATAAAATACAGATACGAAAAGGATGGCAAGCCGAAGCTAAGCAAAATAATTGCTGAATTCAAACAGGAGGGCTGTGACGTTATCAATGACATGAAAAACCATGTTAAAGAGTACACGAAGATTAACCTACTGATTTGCTGGACGCTAAATGTGCGGAAATTTGAAGAAAACGGTTTTACCGTAAGAACCTTTAATGATGTCGACCGACGCTTTTTCAATGGAAGTACCCACGAAATCCGTCAACATGTCGGTAGCCCAATTCAAGTGATATGCCTTAAGACAATTGTTGATAAGATGAGGTATGATTCCGCTCAAGCCGACAGAAAGATGTAATTCCGATCGGAGAGATTTTTTTCGGTTTACTTGCGATACTAAGGCAAGCGATCACAAAGTACTTAAGAAACCAATTTGTGTGGAATAGTACCGGCAAGTCATTGTCTAAGTGTCGCGAACTGCTTCCTAAGGCTCTCGGTGTATGGTGCCCTCGCAACACCTTTTTCGGTGATGATGGCGGTTACGAGATCGTTGGGCGTCACGTCGAAGGCGTAGTTGGTGATGCCGACGCCGTCGGGAGCGAGTTGATGATCTTTCACGTGAGTTATCTCGCTGCGGTCACGTTCCTCGATGGGAATGTCGTCGCCGGTCGGGCAGTTGAGATCAACGGTCGAGAGCGGTGCCGCGACGTAGAACGGAATGTTGTGCCGCTTTGCGAGGACGG
>JADYZI010000424.1 GCA_020853255.1 Acidobacteriota bacterium | reverse complement strand
GGCAATAACGCGACGACAAGTAGCTTCTTCATAATCTTATGGTCCAGCGCCTTGATTATCCTGTCAGGATCGATTCAATTGTTTGGGAACGAAAACCGTAAACGTATCTGACCTTTTACACTCTTAAGGTACAATTCGCAAGTCACCCCGTTTAGAATGTCATTTCGGTCTGGGGATATTATCAGTTTATGAAGGAAGGTTGTGTAAGCCAGCATACGAAACCGACGCGATCGGTCAGCCTTCCGGTATTGGGCGGAACTTCCGAAAGTTCAACTGGGATCAAGGCGTCGCGGACAAGCCGCTGGCGGGCGGCCGCACTCATTACACTCAATCTGCTGATGGTCGCCCATTTCGTTCAGTGGCGATTGTCAGGATCAACCGTCACGCCGATCGAACCTTCCGAAGCAATGCAGACGCTTCAGACCGGCGCGGTCAACGCGGGATTCATTTTCTTTGCCCTCGCGATCCTGGTAACGCTTATCTTCGGGCGGTTCGTGTGCGGCTGGGGCTGTCATCTGCTTGCGCTGCAGGACTTGTGTGCGTGGCTAATGCGAAAGATCGGCCTGACGCCTCGGCCGTTCAGGTCGCGGCTGCTTGTTTTCGTACCGCTGATCGTCGCGCTCTATATGTTCGTTTGGCCGACCATCGGCCGCTGGATAGTGCAGCCGTCGGGTCAACCGCTGATACCAGAATTCACCGATCATCTCGTGACCAGTGAATTCTGGGCAACCTTCCCGCCGTTCTGGGTGGCAGTTCCATTTCTGTTCATCTGCGGTTTTATGACCGTATATTTTCTCGGGTCGAAAGGTTTTTGCACCTACGCCTGTCCCTACGGCGGGATCTTTGGCCTGGCCGATAAGGTCGCGCCGGGCCGAATTCGCGTTACCGATGCCTGCAACAGCTGCGGCCATTGTACAGCCGCGTGTACATCGAACGTGATCGTCCATGCCGAAGTAAAACAGTACGGAATGGTGGTCGACCCGGGCTGTATGAAATGCATGGACTGCGTCAGCGTTTGTCCGAACGATGCGTTATATTTCGGTTTCGGAAAACCCGCCGGAGCAGTCGGCAGGTCGATAAAGAAAAGCTATTCGTTGTCCTGGCCCGAAGAAGCTCTTGCGGCGGTGGTATTTTGTGCCAGCTTTTTTGCTGTGTGGGATGTCTATCAACTTGTCCCTATGCTTATGGCATTGGGAATTGCCGGTGTGACTACGTTCCTTATTCTTAGAACCCTGCGATTGTTCGGTTCGGGCGACCTTTCCTTTCATCGATTCAATCTTAGATCGGCTGGAACTATCAAAAAGGCGGGCTGGGCCTTCTTGAGTTTTGCGGTCATCTGGATCGGCCTAAACACTCACAGCGGTTGGGTCCGATATCACGAACGGGCCGGGGCCATCGCATTCGCACGGGTCCATATTCCGGACGAACTTGCCCTCGCACAGGCCGACCCAAGTGAATGGCTCGACCGGAACGACCGCGTAAACATTGCTGAAGGGCGCGATCATTTCGAACGGGCGATGAGCGCGGGCCTTTTTGTAAACAACGAAAGCCTGTCAAAACTCGCTTGGTTCGAATATCTTTCCGGCGAGGCGGAGAAGGCGGTTTCAACTCTCGACATCGCGGCAAACCATCAGGACGGAACACAGCGAGCGATGAGCCTCTATTATCGCGGCGCGGTCCTGAACCGCCTCGGGGATTACCGCGGCGCACTAACGGAGCTCGACAGGGCCCTCGCTGAACGGCCAGACCTAATCACGGCGCGCGAAGAAAGGGGCGAATCTCTGTGGCAGCTTGAAGCAAAGGACGCCGCGGTAAAGGAATGGGAACAGGCCCTGGCCGGCAATCCGCGACTTGCCCTGTCGTGCAATTTCCTTGCCGCCGCAGCCCGGGAGAGCGGTAAAGCCGATGTAGCGTCGGCCTATGAGGCGCGAGCGGACCAGCTAACGCCAACAGACGCGCGTTTCCACTGGATGCTTGCTTCCAGGCTTAGCAATGTCGGGATGCGCGATCTGGCCGAAAAGCATTTCGCGTTGGCAGCAAAGCTTGATCCGGCACTGCTTCTGCGCCGGAAGCTTCTGCCGGGCGGCCGGCACTGAAAGCGGTCGGCTTTTGTCCATCCATCGCAATGGGTTAAGATTATTGGATAGTTAGGCAGGTTCGCCTGCTGACAGAAAATACGATTGATCGGCATGAAATTCTACGACGACATTCTCGCCCTGATCGGCAAAACGCCGCTTGTCAGGATCAACACGATAACAAAACAGCAAAAGATAAAAGCGCAGGTCTTTGCAAAAATGGAAAGCCTGAACCCTGGTTATTCCGTAAAAGATCGGATCGGCATTTCGATGATCACATGGGCAGAGGAGAAAGGCGTCCTCAAAAAAGGCGGCACGATCATCGAGGCCACGAGCGGCAATACGGGTATCGGCCTTGCCCTTGTCGCGGCGGTGCGCGGCTACAAATGCATTTTCGTTTTGACCGATAAGGTCTCAGTTGAAAAGAACCGCTATCTGAAAGCGCTTGGGGCCGATATCGTCGTTTGCCCGGCGGCCGCAAAACCGGGAACACCGGACCACTATGTTGCAACGGCCAAACGCATCTCGGAAGAAACGCCAAACTCATTTTACCCCGACCAGTACAATCATCCGGCGAATCCGGCGGCCCATTATCGAACGACCGGCCCCGAGATATGGGAGGACACCGAGGGCAAGATAACGCATTTTGTTGCAAGCATCGGCACAGGCGGGACCATCAGCGGAACAGGGCGGTATCTTAAGGAGATGAACCCGAACATAAAGGTCATCGGGGCCGATCCGTACGGTTCGATCTTTAAACCGTATAAAGAATCAGGCCGCGTGCCTGAAGCGACGCCTTATCTGGTCGAGGGTATAGGCCAGGCACTGCCGACGGGCAACGCAGACCTGAACATAATCGACGAGATCATAAACATCACTGACCGCGAATCGTTCGAGATGGCCCGTCAGCTCTCACGCCGCGAAGGGATATTCTGCGGCGGATCGACCGGGACGATATTCGCCGGAGCGTTGAAGGTAGCCAAGGACCTGGACGAGAACGGGATAGTCGTTTTCACTGTCTGCGACACGGGCGAACACTACCTGACCAAGTTCCATTCGGATGAATGGATGAAGGAAAAACTGCTGCTGGAACCGCAGCGTATCTCGGCCGCATTGATAATGGAAACGAAAGACTCAGGCGCTCCGGGTGAAATTATCTTTGTCTCTCCGACCGATACGGTTGCGGCGGCCCTCGAGAAAATGAACGAAAGCGGCGTGACGCAACTCCCGGTATTGGAAGATCATCATTCGGTCGGCAGCCTCCGCGAAAGCCGTGTTTTGGCAAAATTACTGCAAAACCGCGATCTGTTAGAGTCGCCCGTTTCAGACGTTATGGATGAAAGTTTTCCCGTTCTGGAAGTGGATGCGAACCTCGGAGAGATCAAGCGGCGGCTGCAGAAACAGCCGGCTGTGCTGATCGAAGATTTCAAGCGGATCACCGGGATCATCACACGCTCGGATGTCCTGGATCTACAGCGCTAGACGGCGGAGCAAATTTTTTCTTGCTTTTTCGATCAAATCGCAATAGGCTTTTTTCTTTCGATTCCGGTGGATCGACTACGGGCGCGAATTTTGCGGCGTTACTTGTTCAAGATCGGGGCCTCTGAAGGAGTGATTTTATGAGTGACGATGAAAAGACCGCTGGAGAAGGCGGCACGGCGGCGGCGGCGAGCGTTCCAACTGAGCAGCCTTACATTGACGAGCACACAACCGAGCCAAATGCCCCGGCGGCCCCAACAGAGCCGCAGGCGCCGTCCGGCAAGTGGCAGATGCCAAAGCCGAAGTTTCAGCAGACCAGCGGATACCTACCGCAAGGGTACGTTAAACAGTCTGGAGCGGAGCCCGAAGCTTCCCTTCAGCGTGCCCAACAGACGGCACCTCCTGCTTCTGCTGCGCCAGCGCCCGCAATCAGCGAGGCATCAGCCGTTGAGCCCCAGCCTGACCTCATGCAGTTGATACCGGACGAACCTGTACCGGAAAACCTGTCAGCCCCAGCTCCGGCCAAAAGCAGTTCTCCTCTTCCATTTTTGGCCGTCCTTCTGGTCGTGGGAGCGGTCCTAGTCGTGATCGTTCTTCTTGTCATATATATTGTTTTCTTCTCAAGCTCCTCAGGCAGCAGTATTTTTTAGATAACGCCCCGACCGCACCAGGCATCCAGTACGATAGAATGCAGATGCAAAATGGTTCCTGCTCGGCCGTCTAAATTCAGACGGTAGCGGCTTTCCGCCTTCAGCGTTATGATGGAAAGCGCGTCAGTTTGGCACTTTTCTGACCGTGTATGCCCAATGTGAAGCTAAAATTTGAGGGTGGTGAGATCACGCCGAAAGATGGCGTGACGACGCTTGGGCGCACAACCGACAATGACGTTGCGTTTCCCAATGATTCGAACGTGTCACGCTACCATGCCGAGGTCGAATTTCGCGATGGCGAATTCTGTCTGATAGATCTGAACAGCAGCAATGGAACGGCGGTGAATGGCGTTAAAGTGTCGGGCGAAACATATCTTAAACCTGGCGACCAGATAACGCTTGGCGGTTCAAGCGCAATAGCATTTGAGGGGCCGGTGGAGGAAGAGGAAGAAAAGGAGGAAGCCTCCGCACCGGTCGCAGTGCCGCCGGTGGGCGACGCAGTTAGGCAAGTGCCCGGAATTACGGCCGCCGCACCGACGTCCTCGGGCTCGCGTACAATGCTGATGATCGCGGGCGGAGCGGTTCTGATCGCTGTCGTGGTTGTCGGCGTGACGGGCACTATCTATTACCGGAGCGTATCATCCGGCTGCGCCGCGACGGCCAAGATCCTCAAACCAGAACCGGGCGAAACCATTTACCAGCCCACGCAGATCGAGGTCGACAGCGATAAGACCGAATGCGTGACGAAGGCCATATTTACCCTCGACGGCCAGGAGTTCGCAAGCGCTGATTCCGAACCATACACCGCGACCCTTGACCCCAAAGAACATCCCGATCTTGCGGACGGCTTTGACCATACGCTGGGCATCGTACTGGTGGCCAATGACGGGAGCCAGGTGCCGCAGGGCGGCGTGCTCCTTGCAATGGAGACCCGAAAGGTTGACAAACCCGATGAAAGGCAAGAATCCGATCAGCCGCCACAGCAAACGCCGGGCAGTACCGAGGTAAAAGGCAAAGAGATCTCGATCATTCAGATCCAGGAAATGACGAACGATCTGGTAAAACGGTTCTCAGGTAATAACCGATACAATGTCTCCAGTAAGCAGTTTCTGCAGGAGGTACAGAAAAAGACCGCCGAATACGCCCAGGACGGCTACTATGACCGGGCGGCACGTTACCGCGACGCAATAAATGTGGCTTTCGTAAAGGAACAGAATCTGGATCCCGCGCTCGGCTACATGCTAGCTATGAGCCGAAGCAAATTCGATCCGCAAAAACAGGGTGCCGAAGAAGGCCTGTGGAGGATGAACTCTGACTTTGTTAAGGCGAACGCCTATGACGGCCTATGTGGAGGCCAGCCGATCTCGGAGCCGACACAAAACTGTGCGGCAAAGGCTGCGGCCCTTTATATGAAAGCGATCGTGTACGGCGTGTTTGACGGCGACCCGATCTATAGTGCGGTCGCATTTGGAAGATCGACCGCCGACGCCGCCGCGTGGAAAGCAACGCTGCCAAAAGATAGGTCCGATGTGTGGAATTCGATCCGAACAGCGCCGGAACGCGAGCAGCTGGTCAGATTCTTTGCCGCCGGCATCGTTGCGCAAAATCCATTGAAATTTGGGTTGAAACGCGATAAACCGATATCGGGTCTATATCCATGAGGTTCTTACCACAGAGGCACAGAGAGACACTGAGTATGATAAAAATAACGGCCAACACGTCTTGCGGTGAAAACTCTGTGCCGCAGTGCCTCTGTGATTTAGCTGATCTCTATGCTTGAGGTAACGCTCACATATCCAACGCCGGAAGGCTCGCGTGAGATACGCATTGACGACGGAAGGACGACGTTCGGCCGCGGGAGCGAGGCTGTGTGCCGTTTTGCCGATGACGGCCTGTCAAGGCTCCATGCGACCGTTTACCGAGAGGGCGACCGCGTTTGGATCGTGGATGAAAATTCATCGAACGGAACATTCGTCAACGGCGAGCGTGCGGCGCCTGCTGGAACACCTCTCAGGAACGGCGACACCGTCCGGATCGGGCATCAGACGAATCTCAATGTCTGGATCACGGAAAAAGCCGAATCAAAACCGGCGACGCCGGCCTACGTCCCAGCTCAGTCGGCGGCGGCTCAACCTATATCTGCGGGCCCGGCGGGAATAAGCATTCTGCCGGTTGCACTTATCGCGGGAGCAATACTTGTCGTTAGCTTGTCGGCTGTCGTTATCGGCTACACCGTGCTCGGAAAAAGCAGGACCGAGGTCGTTCAAAGCACCAATGAGGACTATGATGCCGACGAAGACAGGCCGATAAAGGATGCCAAGTCGAACCCGACGCCAAAGTCCGGCTCCACCACCCGGACTGCGGATGTTGATTCTGGCCCGATCCCGAACGACAGCCCCGTCCAAACTAACGGCGCTGCTCCGCCGCCTGATCTTTTGAAAGGACGCACATATCTACAACTTTCGGACGCTGAGAAACGTCAATATCTAAGCGTCAATGCGATGAAGATCGCCCAGATCATCGGCAATAATAGCAGCGATCCGATACCTTCGGCGGCGTTGGACAAGATAAAATCCTTCACCGACGGCTTTGCATCCAGGCTTAACGCGAAGGGTACCAACGGCTGTGCGACCCGTCGTCCGTGGGGCGACAATCTCCAGGTCACATATGAACGGGCCAGCAAAAATGCCCCGTTCATAAACAAGGCTTTTAATGAAAAGGGAGTAGATTCAAGAATAGGCCTGTATCTAGCGATGATTGAATCTGAACATTGCGTTTGCCTGCAAAGCAGCACTGGGCCGCTCGGAATGTTCCAATTTACGAAAGCGACGGGCGAGCTTCACGGTTTGAAAGTGCGGTCTGGAGCGTCGCCGGATAATCCTGATGAACGATGCGAGCCAGAGCCGGCGGCCCGGGCCGCAGCCTCGTATATGAAAGCACTGATGGGACGATATGGCACGGGCCCGGCCAGCATACCGCTTGCCATCGGCAGCTACAACAGCGGCGAGGGAGGGCTGAGTTCGAACCTGGTCAAGGCCCTTGAATCAAATTCTGGCTTGCCGCGTGATTTCTGGACGCTGATCGCAAATGGCGACAAGCTGTCTAAGCAATTTCAGGCTGAGAACTTCAAATATGTTCCGAAGTTTTTCGCGGCGGCCATAATCGGCGAGAATCCACAGGATTTTGGGCTCAAGCTCCAACCGCTGTCGACCTATTCGAAGTAACCGCAAACTGTCTGCCTATGTCCAAGCTTTGGCTTGTATTCGTTGACGAAAAAGGCGATGAACAGCGCGTCGAGGTAGATCGTACGCCTTTTGTTATCGGGCGCCATTCCGAATGCGGCCTTACAATTCTTGATGGGCGGCTCTCGCGCGAGCACCTTCGCATAGAACTGCAGGCCGACAAGTTCACCGTGTCTGATCCCGGGTCAAGTAACGGAACGACACTAAACGGCAAAAAGGTGGTAGATCCGGCCGAGCTGAAAAATGAGGACGTTTTAGACCTGGGTGGAGCGGTCATGATGACCGCTTCTATCGAAGCAAAAGTTGAAGATGCCGCATCCGCTGCAGAACCTGACGCTCCGCCGGCACCCGATCTTCCCGATACGCCCGACGCGGATCCTGCGGGACGATCGGCCGCCGTCGTCGGTCCACTATCGCCCGCAATTGGCTCGGTTGGAGCAGACGCCCCGGCGGGCGGCGGCATTCCGACTGCACTCTTTTTTATCGCCCCGCTCATCGGGCTTTTTGTTCTGGCGGTCGTCGTGGGAGCGGTCGTTCTATTGGGCGGAGGCCAACAGCAGATCGCGGCCTCGAATGGGGACGATCACTACTACTCCGATGACAGCGATCCGTCGCCGGGTAAAGACGATGACGATGAACCGCAGCCGCGAAAGACGGCAACACCGGGCGGATCGAACACGTCTTCGACGGATGGCCCTGTCGCAACATCATCACGTTCGTCTGACGTTAATTCGACGGTTCCGGGCCCGGACACAAGCGAAACGGCGGTCGTGGAACGAAACGGGTCCGTATTCATCCGTCAGATCGCGCTTAATGACCCAAGAGCTTTCTTAACGGGCGAACAGGCCTCAAGGGTAAATAGCAAGATCAAACAGGTTGGGCGATCTTCAGCACTTGCTGACAATTTAAGCTCGGCCCGCAAGAACGGGGCGGCGATCAAAGCCCTGGCGGAACAAACGAACCTGAAACCGCAGTTTCTGGCCGTGGCCGCGATCACCAAACTCGGCGGCAGTCGCGGTGATGTGCTGCAGGCAGCCAAAAGCGTCGTCAGCGTTTATGAGCAGCTGCGGATACAGATAGGGAACGAGAATTTTGACGACGCCCTGTTGATGGTCGCGGCATACGATCAGGGCTCGGCGGGCGAAGCGATGAAGATGCGCAATATGCTTCAGGACCTTGCAACAAAGTCGAGCGAAGGGGCTCGAACGATCCGTTCGATATGGTTCCTGGAAAAGAACGGCAAGATCAGCGCTGCGGAATTTGACCGCGCCCTGAGTTTTCTGGCCATCGGGACGATAGCGCAAAACCCAAAGGATTTCGGCGTCAACGCAGAGGCGCTAAAGCTATAGCCGCATCGAAACAGACGCGCGGGGGAGTTATGGAAACGGAAGAAATGCTGTCGGGCGAGCTCAAACTCGATATCGGCGGCGAGCACTTTGAGCTGAACCTGACCATTCCGGCGGCGCCAGTAAGGCCGCGGCGGATGCTGCCCGTCTTCCAAATGCTGACAAACCAGATAGTGGCCCGCGGGATAGAGCGGGCGAATGAAGAAGGCAAGGCCATCTCGTGCAAGGCCGCATGCGGGGCGTGCTGCCGCCAGCCGCTGCTTATCTCCGAGGCCGAGGTTTTCAATCTTGCCGATCTGATCGAGTCGATGCCTTTCGAACGGCGAACTACGATGAAGCAGCGCTTTCGTGAAGGCCGCGAATATTTTGAAAAGCTCGATTGGTTCAACCGCTTCGATGCGATGAGCGAGCGTGCCAAGGGCGGGCCGAGCGATGAACTTGGCCGCGAGTTCGTCGCGCTTTTATCCGAGTATATCGCTCAACGAGTGGCATGCCCGTTTCTTGAGGAAGAATCGTGCTCGATCTATGAGGACCGGCCGCTGATATGCCGCGAATATTTGGTGACCTCGCCGGCCGAGAATTGCGCCGCTCCGCGCCCGGACAACACGGCCAAACTGCCGATCAGCGGAAGCGCGGCCCGAGCTTTCGGCCTGTTGGTGAAAACTGAGAATTCGGCAAAGCCGTCTTCCCTGCTGCTCATCCGCCTGCTCGAGTTTGCTGAAACGCATACCGATCGGTCAATGGAGCGTATCGGCCCTGAGTGGACAGACGACTTCCTGCGGCTGTTGACAGACCGCAAAGACCCGGGCCTGGCTGAGCAAAAGGCTGAAGCTGTGTAATTTACTATTTTGTCTATTAGTTTTACTATTTAGAGTCTGGCCCTTTCTCTATGAGCAAATACCGCAAAATAGTATGGAACGAGGGGATGCTTCTCACCCCGCACCACTTCCAGCAGCAGGACAACTACCACGAAGAGCTGCTGAGTTCGCGGATCAGGTCTGTGATGCAGCACGAGTACGGGGTGATCGAGCTGCGCGTCAATCACGAGGCCATCGCGAACGGAAGTTTCCAGGTGACCAACATCCGGGCCGTTATGCCTGACGGCCTGCTGGTCAATGTCCCGGACGCACAGGCAGTTCCCGACCTTCGCCCGGTCGGTAATCATTTTGGTGTCGAGGCGGAAAGGCTCGGCGTACATCTGGCTGTCCCGGCCCGGAAGATGGGTGAGGCAAATTTTCAGGCCAGCGGTGCGGCGGCCAACGGCAACCTGCGGTATCTGCAGGAAGGTTCCATGGTCAAGGATGAGACGAGCGGCACCAACGAACAGCCGATCGCCTACGCAAAAAGCAACCTTCGCATCATTTTCGACGACGAACTTCGTGACGGCTTTACATCCATCAAGATCGCCGAACTCGAGCGGACACCGACCGGGCAATTGAAAATGTCGGACGAGTATATCCCGCCGATACTGCAGATATCCGCTTCGGCATGGCTTGCAAATATGCTTCGGCAGATGGTTGAGATCCTGATAACAAAAAGCGGCAGCCTGGGCGAACAGCGCCGCTCGGCCAATGCCTCGCTTGCCGACTTCACCACAAGCGAAACAGCGGTCTTTTGGTTGCTGAATACGATCAACGCGTCAATTCCGACGATGACGCACTATTTCCACTCGCCGATGCTGCATCCCGAAAAGCTGTATCTGGAAATGGCCACATTGGTTGGACGGTTGATGACCTTTTCGCTCCAGGACCATCCGAAAGACATCGTAAAATACGATCACGACGATCTTTATTTCACGTTTTACAGCCTTTCAACACAATTGAAAGATCTGCTTGAGACGGTTATCCCAAGCCGCTGCGTACCGATCCCGCTTGAAAAAACGCGTGATACGCTTTATGTCGGTCGCATTGAGGACGAACGCTTGCTCAAGGAGGCCGAGTTCTATCTTGCGGTGCGAGCGCAGATGCCTGAGGCAAAACTTATGGAAGGCGTTCCACGCGTTGTAAAGATAGCGTCGCGCGATGTGATCGATTCGGTCATCGGCTCGGCCTTGCCCGGCGTCGTCCTGACGCTTGCAAGCCCGCCGCCGGCCCCGATACCGACACGCGTCGGGTTCAAGTATTTCAAGCTCGATACAATCGGGCCGTACTGGAATGGAATCAACGGGTCAAAGGTCGTTTCTGTATATGTACCGAACGACATCCCGGACGAGAAGTTAGAGATGTATGCGGTTAAGCCGTAGTTGAGTAGATGTGTCAAATTTTGGATAGCTGACGCCGATCGAGGGCAAGTAGTATGAGCGAATCCGCTTCAAAAAATGATCTTATAACCTTTGCGGGGCCGATCTTTGATCTGATCCTGAGGCTGAAGGCCGGCATTGTCGCTCCCTCAAATGACCTCAGGCCCAAGATCGCCGGAATGCTGGAAGACTTTGAAAAACGTGCCGAGCGGTACCGGTTCAACCATAAGATAGTTCAGGTATCAAAGTTCGCACTGGCCTCATTTGTCGATGAAACGGTGCTGACCAATAACTTCCCGCTCAAGAACGAGTGGGAAAAGAACCCGTTGCAGCTTGAATATTTTGGCGAACAGCTGGCCGGAAATAAATACTTCGATAAGCTCGAGGCAATGCTTAAACAAATAGACATGACGGTCGATGCCGTTGAGATCTATTACTTCTGCATGCTCCTCGGCTTTAAGGGCCGGTACGCTATCTACGAGCACGATAAGCTTTTATCGATCATGCAGACGACGGCCAACGCCCTTGTAAAGGCTGGCCGCATCAAGCCCGTCGAGCTTTCGCCGCATTGGCTGGCGAACGATCAGCCCGAGCCGATCGAACGCCGCGGAATGCCGACCTGGGCAAAGGTCAGCGCGATGGCCCTTTTGGGGTTGGCCGTGATCATCTATTTGGGCATGTTCATCCTCTCGTACTCGTTCATTCAGGATGTAGTAAATAAGCTGACGGTTTAGCGGTAATTATGAGCTGGCACTTAAACCAAATGAAGTATGCGTTCGGCCTCGGTGGAATGATGTCATTCTACGGGGTCGTCGGGTTGTTGGTTTGGCTCCTGCCGCCGAACATGGTCAGCTATCAGTACAAGATCATCATTATCGCTCTTGTTCTGCTGACGCTGCCCTTCTCGCTGCTGATGATGTTCGTTGCATCGCGGCGTGAGAAGAAGAAAGCAAAAAAAGAGGCTGAAGCAAAAGAAGCAGCTCAGGCCGCTGATGGCACGGCACCCGCACAACCCGCCGCCGCGGCCCCGGTTGGAAGCTTTGCGAATCTGACAAGCGGTACCGAAGAGACGGTACAGTTCCTAAAAACTTCGAATCTCGGCAGTATCGGGCGCGATGCTGTATATTCGCTTCCCTGGTATCTGGTAGCCGGCGGGCCGCATTCGGGAAAAAGTTCGCTCGTGCTCAGCTCGAACCTTAATTTTCAAACGCTGCCAAGTCAGCGGCAATCGGAGCAGAAGTTTATTCGGCCAACCGGCAGTGTCGATTGGCGCGTGACAAGTGACGCGGTCTTCGTCGATACCGCTGGCCGCTATCAGACCGAAGGCGTTGACGCCGATGAGTGGTCGTCTTTGCTCGAGACCATCAAGAAATATCGCGGCAATCGCCCGATCGACGGCTTCCTGCTCGTGGTAAATACGGAAACGATCCTCAAAGCGGATGAACGCGAGACCGAGGAGCTTGCCAAGGTCCTTCGGGCCCGCCTTGACGATTCGATGCAGCGCCTCAAGGTGCGATTTCCGGTTTACGTCGTGTTCACCCACGCCGACGCCATCGAAGGGTTTCGTGATTCTTTCTCTACGTCAAAGAACGAAGACAAGACGCTTGTCTGGGGAGCGACCATCCCGATCGAGAAAAGCGAAAATGCCCAGGCACTTTTCGACAGCGAATACGAGATACTGCACAATTCGCTGATGAAACGCCGGATCGTCCGCCTTTCGG
>JADYZI010000423.1 GCA_020853255.1 Acidobacteriota bacterium | reverse complement strand
TGGAAATCGCCCGGAGGTTTTCCTCGTTCGAAGCAACCCAATTTATAAATGGGATCCTAGATGCGATCAAACTTGACCTGGAAAAAGATTCGGGTACGGCAGTCTCGAAAAAAAAATCCCAGACGACGTCGTAATTAGTGGACTGTGACAATTGGATCAAAAGGGGATTGTGCCCTTTGTGTTAAAAAACTCGTGAACACAACGGCCGGAGAGGTTGACACAAAGGCTCACAAAGACGACGAGTCCGACAAGAAACACTTGCAAATTAGATCTCGCAGGCCGCCAGGCTGAAAGTATCCGCCGCCCTGTCCCGTGCGTCGCCGCAACTGGCATCATGCCCTTATAATTTGGCCCCCAATGCGTTAGAATGGTCTATTGCAGGTTCTTCATTGTGAGGTCCAGAAAAACAGCGTGAGTGAGATAAATTCAAATCTATCGGAAATAATTGCGGAAAACTTTGGAGCAAACGCCAGTTATGTCGAGGGCTTGCTTCTAAGGTTTCGTGCCGACCGCGGATCGGTCGATGATTCGTGGCAGGAATATTTTGATGAGCTTCTAAGCGGCAACAACGGCTCGGTGACGTCAGAACCGGCCCCGACCGCAGCCGTAAAAGCGGCACCGGCGGTCGAGAAGAAACCCGCCGCCCCCTCTCCTGCAGCGGTTTCGGACGAGCATGCGAAAGCCTTGATCGGCCCGGCGAAAAAGATCGTCGAGAATATGGAGGCAAGCCTTTCCGTCCCGACGGCCACGTCACTTCGGACGATCCCGGTCAAGCTGCTTGAAGAGAACCGCACGATAATTAATTCGTACCTCAAGGCCAGCGGACGCGGCAAAGCGTCGTTTACCCACCTTATCGGCTGGGCCATTGTTCTTGCCGCCAAGGAATATCCCCGGATGAATCACGGTTTTGGCCTCGCAAATGGGGCACCGGCACGTGTTGAGAACGAGCATATCAACCTCGGAATTGCTATAGACGTCGAGAAAAAAGACGGCTCACGTAGCCTGCTTGTGCCTAACATCAAGAACTGCGAATCAATGAACTTCGCCCAGTTCTTCGCTGCCTACAACGAACAGGTCGCAAAGGCACGTGACGGCAAATTAGAGATCGCCGATTTTCAGGGAACGACCATTTCGCTGACAAATCCGGGTACGATCGGGACCGTAGCCTCAAACCCGCGGCTCATGTCAGGGCAAAGTGCGATAATAGCGACCGGAGCGATCGAATATCCCGCTGAATATCAGGCGATGACCCCGGCCTCGCTTTCATCGCTCGGAATAAGCAAAACCATTGCTCTGACAAGCACTTATGATCATCGTGTCATTCAGGGTGCCGAAAGCGGCCTGTTCCTTGGACGCGTCCACGAATTATTGATCGGCGAGCACAGATTCTACGACCAGGTGTTCCGAGACCTTGATATTGGCTTTCCGCCGATGCGCTGGGCGCAAGACTTTAACCCGTCGCTGCTTGGCGGCGACCGGTTTGCGGAACAGGCGGAAAAACAGGCAAACGTGCTTCAGTTGATCAACGCCTACCGCACGCGCGGCCATTTGCTGGCGGACATTGATCCGCTTAACATGACAACCCACGATTCGACCGAGCTTGATCTCGATCAATTCGGCCTGACCATCTGGGACCTCGACCGCGAGTTCATCACCGGCGGGCTCCACGGCGAAAAGACAGCAACGCTTCGCCGCATTCTGGACATACTTCGCAAGGCCTATTGCGGCAAGGTTGGGATCGAGTACAGGCACATCCAGAGCAAGACCGAAAAGGATTGGATCCGCGCACAGGTCCGCAGGTATTTTGTCGATACCGAACCGCTGCCAAAGGAAACGCGGCTTGAGCTTCTGCAAAAGCTTATCGAAGCCGAGCAATTCGAGCATTTCCTGCACATCAAATATCTTGGCCAAAAACGCTTTTCGCTTGAAGGCTGCGAGACGGTTATACCGATGCTCGATCAGCTTGTAGAAGGAGCTTCGTCACGCGGCGTCGATGAGATCTATATGGGAATGGCCCACCGCGGCCGCCTGAATGTTTTGTCAAATATTGTTGGCAACTCAGAAACAGGCGATTTGGCGGAACGGATTCTGTCAGTCTTCGAGGGCACAACGCACCCGTCATTTCCGGCTGATGAGGGCGACGTAAAATATCACCAGGGAGCTGTCGGCAGCAGAACGACCAAAGCAGGGCGAGAGATCAGGATCGAACTTTCCTGCAACCCGAGCCACCTTGAGTTCGTGAACCCGGTGGTCGAAGGCATGGCCCGGGGCAAACAGGACGATCTTCGCAACGGCGAACAGAAGACCCGCGAAGAAGTTATCGACCTTGTCATGCCGGTCCTGCTTCACGGCGACGCGGCCTTTGCGGGCCAGGGCATCGTGATGGAAACGCTTCAGTTAGCGAATCTGCCGGGCTATCGAACGGGCGGGACCATCCATATCGTGATCAACAACCAGATCGGATTTACCACCGGCGTCGAGAACGCCCGCAGTTCGATCTATTCGACCGACGCGGCGCAGATCACTCAGACGCCGATCTTTCACGTAAACGGCGACGACCCTGAAGCCGCGTATCACGTTATCCAGATCGCCCTCGACTATCGCACCAAATTTGACAAGGACGTTGTTCTCGATCTGGTCGGGTTCCGGCGGCTCGGGCACAATGAAGGCGACGAGCCAAGCTACACACAGCCGATCATGTACGCCCGCGTAAAGGCACATCCGGGCACACGCCATCTTTACGCGCAGCAGCTCATTCGCGAAGGCGTGATCACCGAAGACGATCTGGTGGCCCTGACCAATAAAGTTGTCGAAAAGTACGAGGGCATTCAGACGCGTACAAAGGAAATGGCCGCGCAGAAAGAGAAAAAGAACGCTCTGGCCGCTCCGGTCGTCGAAGAAGATGGCTCAGCGGTCTTGCCCACCGGAGCCGATCCGACAATTCTCAAGACCGTATCGGAAAAAGTTTCGCTCGTGCCGGACGGGTTTCATATCAACCCGAAAATGGTCGGCCAGCTTGCACGCCGTGCCAAAATGGG
>JADYZI010000422.1 GCA_020853255.1 Acidobacteriota bacterium | reverse complement strand
CTTCGAGGCCCGACGGCAACGCGGCGAAGAAGGATAGGTAACTTATGTTTTGTCCAAAATGCGGAACCAGCAATCCTGACGATGGAAAATTCTGCCGAAGCTGCGGCGTCGACCTTGGCGGAGTGTCCGCCGTGCTGAGCGGTGATCTGGTCGCTAACCCGGCTGACGCAATGTCGTGCGACAAGCGGCGGATCCGCGATCCGCACGAGATGTACGCAACCGCAATTCGGAACATCGTGTTTGGCGTGGGCTTTGCCGTGATTGCCCTTGCGCTGGCCCTGACTGGTGTCGCCGGCGGCCGGGCATGGTGGTGGGCAATGCTGTTCCCCGCGGTTTCCTTCCTCGCAAAGGGAATTTCAGACTGTGTGCGTTACAGCAAAATGGATATCCCGCCTCGCGGAATATCGCAGAACTACGCTCCTCAACTAAATCAGCCGTACAGCAATCCAGGCCTGCCGCCGACGCGGACCGAGTACGTTTCAAACAATGATCCGCGATACAAGACCGGCGACCTCGTGCCGCCCAGCGTTACTGACACGACGACGCGCCATCTGGAAATGAACTCCGAAGGCGAGACGATGACCTTGCCGAAGACGAGCTGAGTGAAAATTCTTGCCTTCGGTGTATTAGCGGGCTAAAATTCAATCACCATGACAGTCGTTGAAAATATTAATCGGAAAGTCGTTCGACTACCCTTGCGTGCTCAGGAAGAGGTGCTGGGGATAGTTGAGCAGATAGAAGCTCGTTATTCAGACGCGAGAGTTGAAAGCGTTGATGACGCGGCCGAACATCCGCTTGATCTGCTCCTCAAAATTTCAATTGACGGGCCGCCGGACCTTGCCGAACGTCATGACTATTACGCACATGGCAAACTGGAGGATCAGCCGAGTTGAGCCGATCACTCGTTTTTCTTGACACGTCCCATATCTACGCGGTCTTAAACGCAAATGATCAGTGGCACGGGCGTGCGGTTGATCGTCAGCGTCAGATAGACCGGAGAAGTACGAATCTTGTAACAACCGATCTTGTCTTGGTGGAAATTGCCGACGGACTTTCGTCAGTGAAATTTCGGGCTGCTGCAATAAGGACGATCGAGCTTTTGATAGGAAGTCCGCGAGTGGAGGTAGTGCCCTTCGACGAAGACCTATTTGATCGCGGCTTCGCCCTCTTTATGGCTCGTCAAGACAAAGGATGGGGACTGACCGACTGTACTTCGTTTCTCGTGATGGAGGACCTTGGTATTGCCGACGCTCTTACAGCCGATGAGCATTTTCGCCAGGCTGGGTTCAATGCTCTTTTGATAGACCCATGGGTCCTTCAAGCTTCGCAACGCATCGGCCGGTGCCCGAACCGAACAATGTACTATCTTTTCAGTGTTGCCTGCGCATTTCCCGCATTGCCGCTGGCGTCAAACACGCGAAGTGTAACAACGTATTCCCCCGGCCCGCGGAGTGGGACCTCAACAATATAACGCTCATCTGACGAATCCGAGATGCCGTCTTCGGCGTAAACGGCCATCCATTCTCCGCCATTGATGCTGAATTCTGCGCGGGACAAGCGGCTTGCTTTGTCCGTTGCCGTAAAAGTGATACGAGCGGTCTCACCGGTTACTTGCGGAGTGGCGGCGGCCACTGCCGGTTGGGTATTGTCGATGTCAAAAGGCTCGCTAATAAGTTCGCCGGTCAGAGATTTCGCGGCCGGGTTATCCGGCGAATCCTTTGCTACAACACGAACGAAATAACGTCCGTCCGCAAGCGATTGGCCGTCGAGCGTGAAGAAGGTCTCAGGAATATTCTCGCGAAGGAGTTTGAAACTGGTGTCATTGACCTCGCGGTAATACACGTCGTAAACAAGTTTATCGCCGTTTCTGTCTTCGGCCGTCCACTGAAAGGCACGGGCACCGCGCTGGTATGCGCGCCGGGGGGCGACAGCAACGACCGGGACTCCGAACATTTGCGGATCGAGGCCTGATATCGCGATGTTCGGATCGACCTGAACGGCCGGATTTGCGATCAGGCCAAGATTGGTCGGGAAGATCTGCAGGGTTAACACCTCGGGTGCGATGTTCCTGGGCAGATACGACACGCTTACCTCGTGCAGAGCAGCGGCCGGTGAAGAGCCTTTTAGCAGCACGCGCCACTGCAGATGTTTGGCTCGCGGGCTTGTTATCTCGCCCCCGTGCGCGCCTGTCACGTTCGACCAGGGGCTCCAGGTCTCGTCGGGTTCTTCGGTGTTGCCGCTTCGTGTTTGGACCTGGACCGTCCCAGCGGCCCTCCACCAGATGCGGCCCCAGGCGGAAACCGATCTTGCATCGAGTATAGACGATTCGTAGCTTCCTTCCGCCACCGTCTCAGGCCCGATCTTGAAAAGGCGGCCCTGATTACTGGTTGTTGCGTAAAGCCCGGTTCCGTAGTTCACGATCGTCGATATCTGGCTCGCGTCGGTTTGGACCGTCAAAGATTCGCGGCCGTCGTTGGATATATCGTAGATGCGGCCCTTGTCCGAGGTTCCGAGCAGCACACCGCGCCCACTTTGATGAGCGTAGAGCGAAAATCCCGCAACTGTTGCGGAGGACCAGAGAATATCCGTTCCCCCATCCGGCAGTATTCTATAAACAGCAGACTTGGCTCCGGTCAGGTCGTAACGGCTCTTTTGCGGCGGAGGCGGAGCGGCCGGGTTGGCCTTGGTTGGCGGAGCAACTATTTTAGAACGCGGCGAAGGTGACGGGCTTGGCGTCGGAGCAGCGGATGATGCGGATTCCCCCAACGCGAGTACGTAAACAGACCCGTCCGGCCCGATCGATAATTCGTGTATCTCCCGAAGTGGAGAATCAAGCAGAGCAAACGGCCTGCCGTCAGGCCCGAACTTCAGCACTAATCCGTTCGAATCCGTCCCGGCGTAAAGATTTCCGGCCTTGTCGGCCTTAAGAGTGATGATGTGCGAATCGCTCGAATCGAAGTAAAGCGATGCTGCCGGCACCGCGTTTGCCGATCGAACACGATAGATCTTGCCGCCTTCGCCGGTCCCGACCGCCAGGCTGCCGTCGGCCATAATAGCAAGCGACCAAATGTATTTTTCCTTTGGTTCAAAGTAAACGGTTGCCGCTCCGGAATTATTGAGCCTGTAAACCTTGCCGTCCGGTGATGTGGCGGCAAAGACATCGCCATTTTGTCCGATCGCAAGGGCAGTGACGTTCAATTCAGCCAGATCGGCAAACATCGAACCGGCACCCGACGGCGTGACCTTGAAAACCTTTCCGTCACCGCCGGTCCCGAGGTAAATATTGCCAGAAGCATCGACCACAGTCGACCAGATGTACGGCTGCTCGGTCTTATAAACTTCGCTCAGCCGCGGAGCCAGAGTTAGGGCTCCGCTGGCGTCGATCGAAACATTTCGGGCATCGCCTTTGAGCACGTCTTCGCGCGAACTGACCGTCCACACAGAAGGTTCCGCGGCGAGAGAGATGAACGAAGTTAGAAGAACAAGTGCCGAAGAAAGTATTATTTTCATCATTTCCGAAATCGCGGGAAGCCAAGACAGGCCGGCCGCCAGTTGAGACTAACGGCGATCTAGGGACACAGAGTTTCGCCTGAACTAATATAAGGCAACCCGCTTGGGAATGCGAGAGCAAAGGCCTGGACCATTAGGCGAGCTCTATCACGTCGAGACCTTTGCTTTTGCCTTTTTCGGCGAAGCCTCTTCCATCACCATGGCGGCCTCCGGCCCACTGATGAAGGTAATCGCATTTCGAAGTTCATCGGCGTCGCCGGTTATCAAGCGGGCGCTACGCTCGCGGGTCAGATATGCCCAGGACCATTCGGCAAGAACGATAAAGCGATTGCGAAATCCGATAAGGAAAAATATGTGAAGGAACAGCCAAAACATCCAGGCTATCCAACCTTTCAGCTTTAGGCCGAAAACTTGGGCTATTGCCTTGCTGCGGCCGATAGTTGCCATTGTACCTTTGTCAACATAGCGAAAATTCTTCCTCTCAAGGCCGCCGATATCTGCAAGGATATTCTTTGCAGTGGCAGTTCCCATCTGCATCGCGGCCGGGCTGACGCCGGGTACAGGCTCGCCGCTCTCCTGTTTGATCGACGCCATATCGCCGATCACGAAAATGT
>JADYZI010000421.1 GCA_020853255.1 Acidobacteriota bacterium | reverse complement strand
ATTGAGGCAGTGGTTGCAGATGCGCGGGAGATAAAAGAACACCAGGCGCTCTACGTCAAAGAGCTCCTGCTGTTCCTGCGGGGTGAGGTCCTTGAAATTCGGATCATTTTCTGCATAGACGGGCGAACCGCCGAGATCATCATCCCAATTCGGGCCGGCTTCGATGTCCATGAATTTTCCGGTGACCATCGAGATCGGGCGGGCGGTTGGCTGATCGGCACCTTCCGGCGAATCAAATAGATCCTGGTACTTGTACGTGAACGGCTCATAGTAATCGTCCATTCGCGGCAGGGCGGGATTGTGAAAGATATTCAGCAGCCGCGAGGAACGGTTGCCCATCTTAAGTTCCGGGTCGCCGCCGTTCTTTTGTTCCCAACCGCCTTTATATTTGCTTTGATCTTCCCATTTTGTCGGATAACCAGTGCCCGGCTTTGTTTCGACGTTGTTCCACCACATATATTCGGCGCCTTTGCGGTCGGTCCAAACATTTTTGCAGGCGATGGAACAAGTGTGGCATCCGATGCACTTGTCGAGGTGAAAAACCATTGAGATCTGCAGTCTGACATCCATAATCTTTGTCCTTCTCTACCAGTTCAGCTTCTCCAGTTTCTTGACGAGAATGAAGGTGTCGCGATTGACGCCCGTCGGGCCCCAATAATTGAAGTGGAAAGTGTATTGGCCGTAGCCGCCCATCATTAGTACCGGTTTCAGCCTTACGCGGGTCAGGCTGTTGTGGCCGCCCGCACGCCGGTTGCCGCGCATCGGCGATTTAGGGATGCTGATGGTACGCTCAGGCGAGTGATACTGTATGCAGACGCCGCGCGGAATTCGGGCACTGACAACGCACCGCGTACAGACAACACCGTTGTCGTTGTACGCTTCGACCCAATCGTTATCATTCAGGCCCATTTCGATCGCGTCCATATCGTTCACCCACAGCGGCTCGATCCCACGCGAAAGCGTCAGCATTCGGTGGTTGTCGTAATAGGTCGAGTGGATATGCCATTTGCCATGAGGCGTCAGGTAATTCAGAGCAAGCGTTTTCGGTCCCTGAGGACTTAGTTTGATATCGCCAAAAACGGCGGGCTTTGGCGAAGGTTTGTAGGTCGGCAGGCTCTCGCCGTAAGCGATATAGCCTTCGTGGTCCTGATAGAAATGCTGCCGGCCTGTCAGTGTTCGCCACGGGACCAGGCGTTCGTAGTTATATGTGAACGGAGCATAGGCCCGCCCATCGCTGGTCAAGCCTGACCAGATAGGGCTGTTCAGCAGTCGCCGCGGCTGAGCCTGAAGATCTTTGTAGGTGACACGTGCGTGTCGAGCTTTTTCGGCCAGATCGGCAAGCTCCCTGCCAGTCTTCTTCTCAATGAACTTATAGGCCCGGTACGCTAACTCACCGTTTGTCTCCGGTGCAAAATGCAATATGGCATTCGCTGCATCTTCGGCCCGCTTGAGCGATGGATACTTCTCGCCGCCCCATTCAACGATCGGATGCGAGCGGGAATTGACAATATCATCGTAGAAATCGGCGATCTCGTACTTGACGCCATGAGCGCCCATACCGTTTTTACGGGCAAGTGGGCCGAGCGAAATGAACTGGTTATAAAGATCCGGATAGCTTCGTTCGACAAACTTCAAGTGAGGCATCGATTTGCCCGGAATTGGTTCGCATTCGCCCTTTGACCAATCCTTGATCTCAGACTGTGTTATCTCATCGGGCGTGTCATGCGATAACGGCATGGCGACCAGGTCCTTTACCGGTGCGGGCAGATGCTTTTCCGCCATCTCACTGACCTTTTTCGCCAGGCCGCGAAAGATCTCCCAATCGCTGCGCGATTCCCATGCCGGCGGAACGGCTTCAGAGAGCGGATGAATGAACGAGTGAAGATCGGTCGAATTCAGATCGGCTTTCTCATACCAGGTTGCGGCCGGCAGGACAATGTCCGAATACAACGCTGAGGTGTCCATGCGGAAATTGAGATCGACAACGAGGTCCATCTTGCCGGGCGGCGGTTCGGTCTCATACATTATGTCTTTGACCGAACCTTCGGCACACGGCTCAGAGATCTTGTTGTTGTGCGTACCCAGATAGTATTTCAGAAAATACTCGTGTCCCTTTGCGCTCGACATAAGCGCATTGCCGCGCCAGATGAACCAAACACGGGGAAAATTTTCAGGTGCACCAGGATTCTCGACCGAAAATTTTAGTTTTTTGTCCTTCAGGCTTTGGACCACATGATCGACGGTTTCTTTCTCGCCGTTTGCTCCGGCCACAAATGCCTCTTCGATCAGGTCCGTATTCAATTTTTCAAACTGCGGATAAAAGGGAAGCCAGCCGTTGCGGACCGCTTTCACCTGCACATCGGCCGCATGGAGTTGAGTGATCTCACCAGTTTTCTTGCTGACGGCGGAATTATCGGGAACCGCATAGTATTCCTTGCACTCCCGCTCATAACGCCACTGCTCGCTCATGATGTAGTGCCACGACGGAGCATTTTGCAGGCGCGATGCCGGGAACCAGTCTTTCGCAAACGCTATCGTATTCCACGGCGCGACCGGCGCAAGTTTCTCCTGGCCGACATAGTGATTCAAGCCGCCGCCATTCTTGCCGATACAGCCGCAAAGCATCAATGCCGTCATCGCCGAACGATATATCAAATTGTTGTGATACCAGTGATTTACGCCCGCTCCGATGATCACCATGCACTTGCCTTCGGTCTTCTCGGCTGTGACGGCCCATTCACGTGCGAATTTGATGACCGTACTGCGGCCAACTCCGGAGAATTTCTCCTGCCAAGCGGGTGTGTACGACTGTTGTTCGTCGTCGTAGTCTTTCGGATAATCCCCTCCCAACCCGCGGTCAACTCCGAACTGAGCCATCAACAGGTCGTAGATGGTAGTCACAAGGATATCTCCGTTCTCGCCTTGGATCGTTCTCGTCGGCACGCCGCGTTTGAATGCCGCATCTGTACCAAATTCTCGAACGATCACTTCGGTCGATCCCGTATTGCCTTCGAGCAGGCTTGCCGCCGGCAGAATATCGTCGCCATTTGACGGGTCTTTGAACTCGAGATTCCACTTTCCTTGTTCTGCCTGCCATCGCTGGCCAACGGTTCCGCCCGGCATTCGCGGTTCATTGGAAAGCTCATCCCATATGAGAAATTTCCAGTCTCCGTTCTCTTCGCCGTTATATCGTTTGAGTTTGTTTGCCCGAACGAGCCTGCCTGCTTCATACCCGTTGTCGGTTTTGACGAGCTCGATCAGGAACGGTGAATCGGTGTAGCGTTTAACATAATCGATGAAGTACGGCGTCTTCTTTTCGTGGTGAAACTCCTTTAGAATTACATGATTCACCCCCATCCAAAACGCCGTATCCTGCCCGGCGTGTACTGGTATCCATTGATCGGCATACTTCGACACCTGGCTAAAGTCGGGGGCGAGGACCACCATTTTTGTGCCGTTGTGACGAGATTCGGCCGCGAAATGGCAATCGGGCGTGCGGGTCATGTTAAGGTTCGAACCCATGACCGCCAAAAACTTGGAGTTATACCAATCGGCACTTTCACAAACATCCGTCTGTTCGCCGAATACCTCGGGTGAAGCCGGCGGAAGGTCCGAATACCAATCATAAAAACTCAGATTGACGCCGCCGAGAAGCTGAAGAAATCGCGAGCCGGCCGCATAAGAAAGAAATGACATTGCGGGGATCGGCGAAAAGCCAAAGATGCGGTCTGACCCGTGTTTCTTGATCGTGTAGATCAACGAAGCGGCGATGATCTCATTTACCTCATCCCAACTCGCCCGTCGAAACCCGCCTTTTCCGCGGGCACGCTGATAGCGGGAGCGCGATTCAGGATCACTTACGATCGATTCCCACGCTTCGACCGGGTCAGAGAATCTTCTTCGTGCCTCGCGCCATAGGTCCTGGAGCGCACCGCGAAAATAGGGATACTTTACGCGGATCGGGCTGTATAAATACCACGAATAAGAAATTCCGCGTTGGCAGCCGCGGGGTTCATACGGCGGCAGGCCGTCCTCAAGAAGTGGATAGTCGAGCGCTTGCATCTCCCAGGTGACGATGCCCTGCTTGACATAAATATTCCAACTGCATCCGCCCGTGCAGTTGACGCCGTGTGTGCTGCGAACAACCTTATCGTGCTGCCACCGATTGCGGTAGAATTCTTCCCAGGAACGCGTTTTGGGACTGATAAGATCTTTGATCCAGTTCATATTTTTGCCCTCCGAACCATATCCCGGCGAACGCCGTGGCTTCGCCTTCGCCAAAACAGATTCATAACGATAAGTGCGAGAGTTGCAGTGCCAAACCCAAGGATCAGAAAGCCCGGCTGAGTCGTCGCTGCCGCTTGCGTTGGCACAACGGCGGCATTCGGATGCGTCAGCTTGGCGTTCTGCAAAAATGCGAACAGCTGCACGACCTCTTCGTCCGTAAGCTTATGGTTGCTGAAGATGGTGTTCATGGTCGGGAAGTTCGGATTTTGAAGGATCGAGATAAGCTCCGGATCGCGATATTTGATATTTGCGGCCGTCAGATCGGGCCCGAGCGTTCCTCCGCCCAACACACCGGTGCCGCTAACGCCATGGCATGAGTTGCACGATGCCGCGCCATTCGCGAGTTTTGTCTGTCCCGTAAAAAGCTTCTGCCCGGCCTCGATGTCTCCCGGAACAATTGCCCGAGCGAGCTTTGCTCCGGCGGGAACGAACATTTCGTTCTTTGCGGAAAGATTCTTTATCAGATCGATGATCGCCGTTAATTCGTCCGGCGTCAGAGATTGGTCCGGCATGATCGTCGGTGCAAACTTTTTGAAAAGTTCGGCCGCAACCGGGTCCTTACTTCTCATAGCAACGGGGGATTTGGTGAATTCAGTGATCCACTCGTTCGTTCGCCGGTCAGTTAAGCCTTTGAGGTCCGGTCCCTGCTTATCGCCGCCGCCAATGTTATGGCAACTGTAACAGCGGCTCTCGAATAATTTCTGGCCGTCCGCCTGCCCAATTGCCAAACTCGAAGAGAAAAGGACCAGGAGCGATACCCAAAGCACGGCGCACGCGGAGCGCCTCGTGGCCTTGCTAAACAGATCCCAATAAAGTTCTTCAATTAAAGTCTTCATCACGTTTGATCCTCACGCGTTGCCGTAGATCTCGATCTCGTTCGATTCGTCCAGGCGGTTTCGTTCTTTGAGCGACTCAGCTATTTTGGCTATCGTCGTGGTTTCCATAAGCTCAAGGTACTCACGCCGGATGTGCTGCCACTTTTCGTGCGAACAGCATGTGTTGGTTGGCCTGCAAGGGCCGAATCCCAAAATGCACCCGTCAAAGTAAGGGTCAGGAGCAAGGATCTGATTCACTTCCCAGACCGTTATGCTTTCAGGCGTTCGGGAAAGGGCGTAACCTCCATGAACACCTTTTATCGACCGCAAGAGTCGATGCCGGCGAAGTTCACCTAAGATCTTTCTCAAATAGATGGGAGGAATACCCTGTGTATCGGCGATCTCCTGAAGCCCGCAAACCATCGAGTCATCTTTACCGGCCAGATAGGCCAGGGCTTTAACGCCATAACCAGTGGTCTTCGACAGGATCATTTTCGGAAAATCGGAAAAGAGTATATGTTTGTCCTGATTAGTATTTTGGCGAGAACGTAATTTGGGTACAATGGTATGTTGGTATCATTTTTATAGTGGAGGTAGGTGATGCGGCTAAGAAGTATCTGTGAGCTTGTGGAAGGTACGGCGGACGCTGCCTTTGCGACCAATAGTGCGGGATGCATCGTCGCATGGAACGATTCAGCGGCATCACTATTCGGGATAAATGCCGCAAGAGCGATCGGGCAGGGTTGTCATCATGTAGTTAAGGGAATGGACGAATGCGGGAAGGTCTGCTCGGAAGATTGTTCGATAAAACAGGCCGCGAACAAGCGTCACCCGGTTCACCATTTTGACCTGCGGGTGGAAACACAAGATGGGAAGCAGTGGTGCAATATGTCCGTTCTCATCGCATCGGAGAACAACTCAAAGGAGCCGTACACCGTTCACATCCTTCGGGCAATAGACGTGCGCAAACGATTGGAGCTAACGGTGAGAGATTTTCTGGTGACGGAGGTCAAACTTCCCAAAGAAGAGGCAGCGGCCCTTATCCATACGACCAACTCAGCGCTGAGCGAAACCGAATTGACCCTGAGGGAGACAGAGATCCTGAAATTGCTCGGAACGGGCCAGACGAGTCGGTCGATCGCCGGCAGCCTTCATATCAGCCGCAACACGGTCGATAACCACATCCAACATATCCTCAAAAAACTAAACGCCCACTCCCGCCTCGAAGCCGTCCGCCGGGCCGAACTCTCAGGGTTGATCT
>JADYZI010000420.1 GCA_020853255.1 Acidobacteriota bacterium | reverse complement strand
TATCCGGATCGTTTTTCAAATAATGTATCTGCTCCTGTAGCGACAAGTTGTTGCCGGTAACGGCCTGGATCCGCTGTTCAAGCATCTCATTCTCGGCCGCTTCCTTGCCGAACTGTGAGAACGCCCGGTAATTGATCGTCAAGCAAAGCATCAGTGTTAGCGTTGCAACGATGCCGATCCCGATCCATTGCGATCTTGGATTCCGATCCTTCTTTTGCGCTCCCTTTTTAGAATTTCGTTTGATGCTCATTTTTCGTTCGTGCTGACCACAGATCTCATTGGTCAAGCAAATAGTATTTCCGATTTCAAGAAGCGATCGCTTCCGCCGCAAGAAGGCACGCGATCAGTTCGTCCTTTTCCGGGTAGTGCCCACTGATCGAGAACCCGGCAGATTCTTCGCCGCCGAGAATGATCTCGTCGCTATTTATCAATTCGCCGATAAACTTGAACCCAACCGGCGTTTCATAAAGTCTCAGTCCGCAATCTTTGGCAACCCGGTCAACCAGGTGCGAGGTTGCAACGCTCCGGGCAACACCTGTCTTCCATCCTCGGCTTTCGGTCAGATAATCTGTCAAAAGTGCGACCAGATGATTTGGCTGAAATATCTCGCCGTTACCGTCAATAACTCCAAAACGGTCTCCATCGCCGTCCGTCGCAAGGCCTAACGTCAACCCGTCGCCGACCACCCTTTCCCTCAATTCCTGCAATTGGGCCTCGCCGGGCTCCGGCAATCACGGCCCGCCAACCCGAAGTGCCAAACCGAATCGACATACATTCGTCCAAAACCTGAGCGGAAAACCTTCTGGCCAAACTCGTCCCAGGCCTGCGAACTACAAAAATTTGAAATCTGAAAAACCGATCTAGAAGATGCTAAAACTGACCAACTTCCCTTGTAGGCAACCCACTTCCCTTGAGGTTGGAAAAATTTACCATAACAACGAACGGGCTGTAAAGAAGGATCCGAAGCCAATAAAGCTCAATGTTTCAATAGTTTATTTCCACCTTCTTAACGTAAGGTATAAATCAAGTGCTTAATATGAACAAATAGTGTACAATTTAAAGATTCCGAACTGATACCTGAATATTTTCGGTTCCAGTGTCGCATCGCGAGATCTGCTTTAAGCGGGCGGAGCGTCTCTGGTTTAAGCGCATTATTAACCTTTCACTGGCGTCGCTTGCCCGGCTTGTCAAACTGAACGATGACTCGGCTTTCCACTGTGTCAAAACGGCCACGTTCAAGCAAACATGGACAGGTGTGTAAATCTGACCCATGACCAGCCCGACTCGACCGTAACGATTCGGGCCGCTAACTAGCACAGCCAGCTTGATTTATCGTGAATGATGCGGCTGGCATATCAATTGCAATATGCTTAGGTGCGCTATTTCCCCAAACCGGCCGGCGTGGTTCATTGTTGGCAATTTACGATGCAGAGCTAGTGATTTTTTTGGCCGGGTATTGGACTGTGGAGAAGAGACAATTTATATGAGACCAATCAAGCATTTGGAAAAAGGACTTACCTATATTGCCGCGGGAGCATTCAACGCCGTCAGATCGGTCAATCAATTTAAGCCGAACCCGTCATTCATTCCTAAGTGGTCGGACAAGCCGATCCTAAAGTCCTGGCAGAAATCGAAACCGACGCTTGGCTTTCCGCGACAAACGGATAGCCTGTGTCCAAACTGCGTAATCGAAGCTCGCGAGGCAATTATCAGCGGCAAGCGCGACGTCAGTACGCTAATAAATGAAAAGGTCGGCGAGATCAAGGCGCAGATCATTGAACGCGACGGCCAGGTTTGGATGATCAAGGATTGTCCGGAGCATGGACATTTCGAAGACATGATGGCGATGGACTCCAAGTTCCTTCAGCATGTCGAGTCTCTCTTTCCCGGCCGCGATCAGGATGCTCATAACGACGAGAAACTTCACAACCACGGCTCGTCCTCGGTCAAATATGGTCGCGGCGCGGTGCTGACGGTTGACCTGACGAATCGATGCAACATGATGTGCGACCCGTGCTTTATGGACGCAAACCAGGTTGGGTTTGTTCATGAATTGAGCATGGAAGACGTCAGCGAGATCCTCGACAATGCGATCCAGATCAAGCCGCGACGGCAGATGTCGGTGCAGTATTCGGGCGGCGAGCCTACGCTCAGCCCGTATTTCCTTGACGCGATCCGCTATGCCCGAAAGGTCGGCTACAACTCGGTCCAGGCCGCGACCAACGGTATTGAGTTCGCGAAATCGAAAGAATTCTGCCGCGAAGCCGCCGAAGCTGGCTTGCGTTTCGTATACCTCCAGTTCGATGGCATCGGCAACGACGCGAACTCGCACCGGCAAATCGGCAACCTCTTTGATGTAAAGCTGCGTGCGATCAACAATCTGCATGAAGCGGGCGTTGACATCATTCTCGTTACCACGCTGGTAAACGGCATCAACAACGACCAGGTCGGATCGATCATCCGATTTGCGATCGAGAATCCGAAGAAGATCTCGTTCATCGCCTTTCAACCGGTGTCGTTCACCGGCCGCGATGAGCTGATCACCGAACAGCGTCGCCTGCAGCAGCGTTATACGTTGTCGCACATGGCGCACGACGTAAAAAAGCAGGTTGGCATCACTGAACCGACGCGCGATTGGTTCCCGCTCAGCTTAATGGGTGCGTTCGCTGATTTTGCCGACGTTGTCCACGGCCCCGAATCAGATTGGGGACAGGTCAGCTGCGGCTGCCACCCGAACTGCGGTGTCGGTACGGCCGTCATGGTGAATAAAGAAACGGGCGACATGGCCCCTGTTCCGCAGTTCCTGAATATCAAGGGATTGGTCAAGGATATGCAGCACATCACGGACACAAACCGCGGCAAGTGGTTCTCTAATCTGATGATGGGCCTTGCCCTATTGAAGAACTACGATCCATACGGTGCTCCGAAATCGCTGACGCTTGGCGGTATTTTCAAGAAGTTTGATAAATCCTTTGGCCTTTCGGGCAAGGATTACGGCAAGGTCGGGCCGGAACGGACCATGGAGGACATCGAGAAGCGTCGGCAAGATCCGTGGAACTTCCTGTTCATCGCGGGAATGTGGTTCCAGGACCTGTTCAACTACGACTTCCGCCGCACCG
>JADYZI010000419.1 GCA_020853255.1 Acidobacteriota bacterium | reverse complement strand
TTCGACACGGACGGCGACGGCGTGGTCGATGCCACGATGACAGATACCGACGGCGACGGCCAAATGGACGAAGCCGATATCGACGGCGATGGTGTCACCGATTACACGCTCGATGCGGACGGCCTCCCGACCGAAGAAGAGGTTTCTACAAACTCGGTCGAGTTCACGGTCGGCGAAGACGATTTCCCTGTCGAGGATGCTCCGACCGATGATTCCGATGCGTTCGCAGACTATGCCGAGCAGCCTGCGGCAGACTATGGCGTAGGCGCCGATCCTGCGTTCGTTGAAACGCCTGTCGATCCGGCCTACACGGCATCACCAGTAGAATCTTCGGATACCGCGACAGCCTCCGATGCTGATGCCGCTGCAGAGGCCGAACAGCAAGCTCACGTCGATGCGGCCACCGATGCTCAATCTGCCGCTGACGAATTTGTCGCACAAGGTGACTATGCGGCGGCTGCGGACGCTCGAGAAACGGCCGAGAATGAAGCTTATGCCGCGGGCGATTCTTCGATGTTGGGTGCGTCGGATTCAAGCGATCTTGATAACGCCGCGTACAAGCAGGAACAGGCCGAGGACTATCGGGCTCAGCAGCAAGAGCATATCGCAGAAGGCGATTATGCCGCCGCGAAAGAGGACGCTCAGAACGCAGGCTACGCGACCGGCGACGCCGATTATCTCGCAGGCGGCGACGATCACACAGGGCAGTCTGACAACGACGTCTATAATCTCGACAACGCTGCCTATGACCAAAAGAACGCCGAATCATCCGCTGCCGACGCCGAGTGGTACGCGAACGCAGGAATGGACGATGCGGCTCAATCTGCGGCGGATCACGCCGATGCGTATCAGGCTTCGGCCGATGAATCTGCATCGCGCGCCGACGAGGACAGCTACAACTACGATGCCGATCCGTCGTCCGCAGTGGAAACGGGCGGCAGCTACGACGTCGCCGATGCCGGAACATACGATGCCGGCACATATGACGCAGGAGCTTATGACGCGGGCGGTTACGACGCGGTCGATACCGGTATCGACACAACTATGCCGGTCGATACGTCAGGATATGATCCGTCGTCAGACGTCTAACCGAATGCCGAAATGCCGCGTCATTAATGACGTGGTTTAAGGCGAAAATAAAGGCTTGGGCTTACCACCGCTCAGGCCTTAAACCTTTGCAAAGGTGAGGCCTGTTTGGCCTTGATACTTGCCGCCGCGGTCGTCGTATGAAACGGCGCAGTCCTCGTCTGACTCGAAGAAGAGTATCTGGCCAATGCCTTCGTTGACATAAACGCGAAGTGGCAGATTCGCGAGATTCGCGATCTCGACGACGAGACGTCCGGTCCAGCCTGCTTCAAGCGGTGTCGTGTTCACAAGCAAGCCTGCACGCGCATACGTCGATTTTCCGAGTGCGACACCGGTAACATTCCGCGGCATCTTGAAGGTCTCTACCGTAACGCCGAGCCCGTAATGATGCGGCGGAAGCAGATAATATTTCGCCCCGTCCTCGGCAATTTGGAGTTCCGGCTCGATCAGCGAGTGCTGTTCGTCAAAGCGTTTAGGATCGATCTCCTTACCGTGAACCGACGAAAAGATGCGGAATCCGTCATCCGCGAGCCGCATATCGTAGCCATAGCTCGACGCACCGGCCGAAATGATCTTGCTGCCGTTTGATTCGCGTACGAGTTCGGGAAGGAACGGCGTGATCATCGCGTGTTCTTCCGCCATTTTCCTAAGCCAAAGATCTGATTTGATCGCCATAAATTCTCTTTCTAAAGTTGGAGCAAGGTCATCGTCCCGTCACCGACAGTGAGCTTTACCGCGGTGCCGCCGTTGCCTGCACGTGCGGCAATTCCCTTTTCGGTGAACGGCACGGTCCGCACACGCGGCTTAAGGTTCGTAAGCTCATTCTTGATCGAACCGGTGCGAAGGATGACCGCAGTAAGATCCGCGCTCAAAGCTCGTGGAAGATGTGCGGTCAGCGAACCATTCGCCACCTGCACATCGATCAAACTTCCGCGCCACGCTTGATTCGGCATCGTAAAGGATACGTCGCCTTTGCCGACGATTGCGACAAGTGTTCCGCTGACGAGAGCGATCTCAACATTTGATTCGATGCCGTTGATCCGAAGATCGCCGTCGATGCCCGAAACCGAAATGTCGCCCTTGCCGGCATTTATCTCGACATCGCAATACTGCGGCACGCTGATCGTATAATTTATCTTATACGGTACGCCCGCGAGCTTCTTGAGCAGCTTGCGGTCAGCCTTTTTTGCGGCCTTCCGGTTGTCCGGGCCGACGCTGAAAAGACTGACGCGGCTGACGCTTTCCTGCATCACAAAGCCGGTCAGCTCCGTAACCTGTTGGAGTTCACTCTCGTTGCCGCCCGAAACCTCGATCACCGCGGAGATCGAAATTTCATTGCTCCGCGAACCCACCACCTTCACAGAGCCGTTCGGAGCACCTTGAATAACGACCGTGCCGCCCGCCCCAAAATCGAAACGATCCGTCTTCGTCGTTGAACGCTTCAGGTTTTCCGCCTGCCCGAAGGCGATCGCCGCAGCCGAACAAAGGATCAGCAAAATCGTCAGGATTCTAAAAGTTTGTTTGGTCATTTCGATTGAACTTAACAGTTGCATTTTTTGATATTTCAAACGCGATTCACAACAGGATAGCACGGATGCCACGGGTAGTCCTTGTCAGTACCGCCTGCGTGAGCGGGCAGTGGTCAGTGAGCCGTCAGCAGTGAGCAGAAGTCAGAACCGCCTGCGTCAGCGGGCGGTCTTGTCAGTACCGCCTGCGGTAGCGGGTGGTCTTGTCAGAACCGCCTGCGTCAGCGGGCGGTCTTGTCAGAACCGCCTGCGTGAGCGGACGGTCAGCATTGCTGAGAACCTCGATGTTTGTTCCGTTCCGCACGCAACGGAACAAGCGGAACAAAACGGAACAAAAATCGGCGTTTTTTGAGGCTCGTCTTACAAATTCAGTCACTTTTAGTCATTTTCCGTGTGAGCTCGACCAGCATTTCGGGCACTGTTTTCTTTCGCTGATAGCTCATAGCTGACAGCTGACAGCTGTAATTGACCCTCTTGCCCGCCAATTGTCTGTGTTTTTCGGTTGCCGAAGCCCGCACGATAGTAAGGGCGTTGCCTTTGAATTGCCACGGCATTTATGCCGTGGAACCGTGCCCCAAAACCAGCCTCGGAGGCGGCCTGCCGCCGACTTCTTGTCGCGTGCTTTGCACGCTCCGAGAATATTTTGTCACGGATACCCAGGGTTGCGGCCGAGGCGGCCTTACCCTGGGCTATATTCTTGCGTCCCCTACGACGACCAAGAACGGAACCTCGGACTCCATCATCCGCAGTCAGAACCGCCTGCGTAAGCGGGCGGTCAGCATTGCAGAAGCCTGCACGCTAGTAAGGGCGTTGCCTTTGAATTGCCACGGCATTTATGCCGTGGAACCGATCCCAAAACCAACCTCGGAGGCGGTTTGCCGCCGACAATGACCGCCTTTTGTCCCAGCCAAGACGCTCGTGGGACAGCCCTTGGGACAAATAAGCGATGTGTTATCAGTCACTTACGCGATTTGTCCCAGAATTTCGCAAAAAAATTTTCAAACCGCAATCGGAACCTGATCGATCGCAAATCTCAGATCTGAAATTTGAAATTCGAGATGCAAACCTCTGCGATCTTTGCAGGGTTTCGCTCTGCGACCTTTGCGTTCCCTTTCAGGCACATTTCGCAATTAACCATCAACCATTCTCCGTCGCATGCTCCGCACGCTCCAAGGTTGTTTTGCCCACGGTAACCCAGGGTTGCAGCCGAGACGGCCTTACCCTGGGCTATTATCTCGCGTCCCCTACGGGGACTAAAGCATTGCCGCCGACAAGACTGAGAACCGCGAACATCCTCTGGGCTATGCCCTTTCGCAGTGCGGTCGGGCTTGCCCGACCGATGAGCGTATCCGGCTTTTTCTGGAGGCGGCTTGCCGCCGACAACGGCCGATGTCGCGTGCTACGCACGCTCGGGTGTATTCCTAAGGCGCGTGACGGTCGGGCACGGTTGCTTTTTTTGCAACACGTGGGGATCTATGACCCACGAACCCCGACCGCACTGCAACGCGGCAAGCGCCTCTGGCCTCCAACGGTTCCGAAATAGGTGATAAGTGGGAAGTGGGAAGTGATAAGTGGGCACGTTTGAAGCACAAACCGCACAAAACGTACAAAATGCACGATCTGCACAAAATTGATCGCTATCGTCGGAAGAATGAGATGCTGCCTTGTTGGTTGGTGACCGAGAGAGTTGCGCTGCCGTCGCCGAACTTTCCG
>JADYZI010000418.1 GCA_020853255.1 Acidobacteriota bacterium | reverse complement strand
TTGACCATCCCCGGCATCTGGCTTTTGTCCCGGCTTCGCCGACGCGGGCGGCGGTCATGTTCGACCTTGTCACATCCGCCGCGAGTGTCCACGGTGCATTTTGGCTTGAGGGAGCAGGCTGCATTTTCGCCGAGAACGAAGCGATGCGTTGGCTCGTTTCCCTTACAGGGCTTCCTGATGGGGCTTTTGGCGTGTTCACGACCGGTGGTACTGCAGCGAACCTTTCGGCCATTGTGACTGCTCGCGAAACGTGGCGGGACGGCCATCCGGAAAGAGTCAGGAAGCGCGGCCTTATCATCACGTCTGCCGGAGCTCATTCGTCGGTTCGATCGATGGCTAAGGTTATGGATGCCGACCTTCTCATCGTTGATCTAGAAGAGCGATTTGAGGGAGTTGCCTTGCGTAAAGCGCTCGACGACCTATCGCCCGACGAACAGGATCGCGTCTTTGCGGTGGTTGCAACGGGCGGGACGACGAATGCGGGCATAATCGACGACCTTCAGGGGCTTGGGCAGGTCTGCCGCAGTCGTGGCATTTGGTTTCATGTTGACGCTGCGTATGGCGGCGGAGCTCTCGCCGCCCGATCTGCCAGACATTTGTTCGAAGGCATTGAACTCGCCGACAGTATTACCATCGACCCGCACAAATGGCTTTTTTCTCCATATGACTGCGGGGCGGTTATTTATCGCCATCCTGAACTGGCCCAAAAGGCCCTGGCCCAGGAAGGTTCCTATCTAGATTATTTTCACGAGGATGTGGCGAAAGGGTTCTGCCCGGCGGACTATCAAATACAATTGACCCGCCGCGTGCGAGGTTTACCGTTGTGGTTCTCGCTTGCGATGCACGGGACCGACCGCTACGAGCAGGCCATTGAACGGGGCATCGAACTAGCCCGCATCGCTGGCGAGATGATCACCGATACGGGTTACACAGAACTTGTCCGCGAGCCGAGCCTGTCATGCGTACTTTTCAGAAGACACGGTTGGACACCTGAGGACTACAAACAATGGACCCATTACAATCATCATCGCGGTTTTGCTTTGGTCGCACCGACGAAGTGGAAGAGGGACGGATCGGCGGAGACGGTTGCGAGGTTCTGCTTTATTAACCCTGACACCACCGAAAACGACATCGCGGCCATACTGGAAACAATGCGATGAGGTCGTCAGCCTGGCCGAGATCGGCTTACGGCTTGCCTGAGAGCGCCGCGGCGTCACGGCCGCCGTTACGTTCTGTTCTTATATGGCCATACCGCTCGCGTACCCGCCTTGCCATTCCAAGCAGGGCATTCTCATCAAAATCCTGCAAGGTCTCGTCCCAAACACCGTAATGGAAGAAATGCGGATCCGTGTAGTCCTCACCCAGGATCCACGCAAGTTCATGAGAATATTCAATGTTCGGCTCCTCACCGCTTAGCTCAATCAGAATGTTCGCGGCGGCGACCTTTGCCTGCCGCATTGCCATGTATCCGAACCGCGGGCCGTCAAGCGCTATGATGTCACCCGCCGCATAGATCTTCTCGTGGCCCTCCAACTGCATGCGGGAGTTGACCACCGCAAACCCGTCGTTTTCGTCACTCGAGCCAAGTTCCCGGATCGCCGTCTGGCCGCGGAAAGGCGGGAACAGCATCGCCAGATCGAATGCCAGTTCGGTTGTGTTCCTTGCCTGCAGCGTCCCTTCTTCAACCCGGGCGACCGGGAAGTTTTGAACCAGGCTCACACCCTTTTGCTGAAGACTTTCCTCAACATGGCGGAAAAGGCCTGTCCCGGCTAATGCCTCCTCGAGGGTTTCCGGGAAGACAGCTGTAATACAGATTCGCTTTTCGGCGATCTCGCGCTCGAATCTATCCGCCAACGCGAGAGCGCTTTCGCAGACCGGGACGGGAAGTGACGAGCCCGGACAAAGGCCGACGACAATTGACCCGGACCCGAACTCCGAAACGGCATGTCTAAACCGAATTCCCGCGTTGATGCCAAGCAAATGGTGTGCGTTCTCAAAGAACCCGGGAACGGTCTCGGTTGCCAGGCGGCGTCCGATCGCTATCAACAGATAGTCGTAACGAAGTTCGCCGTCTATATCATCACCCGTGACGCGGACATTACGTGATACCGGATCGATCGTGAGCACTTCGCCCTCGATGAAGCGAACTCTACGCTCGTGCAGCGGAGCGACGACATCCGTTCGCAGTTCTTCGGGGAGGAAATCACCGAAGACCATTGGTACGAGCGCAGGGAAAAAGGTCAGCTTACGGCTAGGAGAAACTACCGTTATTTCGTGTTCGGCCGCGGCGCCTTCAGAAAGTACTTCTGCTGCCGTAATACCAGCAAACCCACCACCAAGTATCAGTATCCGAGACATGAATTACCTCCAAAATATTGATCTGGCGGCATCGACCATGCGTGCAGCCGTCACTTGACAACAAGAACAGAACATTGAGCCAGACGGACAACAGCGTCAGAAACCGATCCGAGCGTCAGTCTGCCCCAGAATCCGCGTCCGTGCGATCCGACAACTATCAGGTCGGCATTCCATTCGTTGGCCTTGTCTATTATCACCTGCGACGGCCGGCCCAGTTCGATCTCGCTTGTGATGTCGGCAAAAGCGTTGGTGCCGGCAGCCTTGATCTGGCGGACCGCATCGTTGGCGGAATGCTCAGCCTTTTCTCTCGCGAATTCAGCCAGCTTGGCGTAGTATTCGCCCGAGAGAGCAAATGGTTCCGCAGCAGCGGGTGTCTGCGGCTCATAGACCGAAACTATCTTGGCGGACCAATTCACGGCGTTTCCCGATAGCTCACAGGCCTTCTGGATCGCCCTTTCGCTGAACTCTGATCCGTCGGTTGCGATAAGCAGCTTCATCGAACTTATCCTCCGTACGTTCTCAACAGTAGTTCTAGCTGCAAATTATGTACCTTCGCCGGGCGAAAATGAAGTGCTGTACGCAGTGGCCGCTGGCAGTGTACGCGAAAAATAATGCACCGGCGACCGCGAAAAATCTCGCACTCGAAAGCAGTTGCTTCGAAAAAGTTCACATAACCACCCGCGAGATCGATCAGGCTGTGCAAAGTTTCAGGGCACACGATTGCCGGAATGAATGCTGCGTTTGGTTTTTCGGCGAGCGGGTCCTTTTCGAATAGTCTCGTAGTGATCGGAGTAAATCCTGGCCGCGAAATCCACGAAAAAAAGGCACGAAAATTCGAAACGAGGGCCGACGATCGCCCGAGACTTAGCGGCTATTTGCCGGCCGGCCGCCACGGCTGCATGGTATAAACCTTTTCCGAGGCCGGCCTGTTGCTGGTGGCGGGCATCTCGAGGGTCGCGTTCCACGTTTCGCCATCAATCCGCTCAAACCGAAAAGTGCTGCCTTTTATAGGTCCGCCCGGCAGGGCCGCCGCAGGTACGAATTGAACCGACTGGTCGGTGATCGAACTTGCGGCCGATCGCTGATCATTCACCGTGTGGCCAAATTCACCATCCTTGAGTTCGAACCGCGACGTTTCATCAACCTTTGACAGAGACTCGTCAGCGTACGTTTCAATGATCATGGTCGGCCCTTCGAACCTGATCCGTTCATAAAAGGGCTTCTGGCCGCCTGTGCCTTTCCAGGTACCCTCGAGCCATTTCAACTTGGCGACGTCCGCCTCAGTGATCTGGTTCGATGGGGTTACGGCAGGCTTTGGCCCTTGCGGGGCGGGCGTGTTTGAATTTTCGGCCGAATTGAGCGGCGAATTTGAACTGCTGTTCGTTATTGCCGTAGAACACCCGCTAACGGCAGCGATCAGCACAATAATGATAGCGATCTTCGAGATTCTGAACATTCGTCCATTATAGCCAATTTTCATCTCGGCTGCGACGGCGAACCGCAGGCCGCTGAAACTCATCAAAGGTGGAAACTCTTCGGCGTACGGCCGCGGGGCGAGGCGGGTGGGATCAAATGAAAAATCTTCTGGCATTGCTGTCGATCGTGTTGATGTTCGCTGCCTCGGGTTTCGCTCAATCCGGGCGTCGCGTCAAGGATCCCGCACCGTCGTCGAGTCCTTCACCGCCCGTGCAAGGGACAACGACCGGCGGTTTTGGCATTGAACCACAGATCGGCTATTCAGAATCGGCCCCGTCGCGCTCAATACCGCTAACAAGGAAAGATCGAGGCCGCAAAGCGGAAGGGAAGAACGATCCCGGATCAAATGACGCTAAAGCAGCGAATAGCACGGTGCCCGCCGCTGAAAGCGATGTAATTCGCGTTGAAACGAATCTTGTGACCATACCCGTCTCGGTTTCCGATCGGGAAGGATTTTACGTCTCAGGCCTTCGGGAGCCAAACTTTAAGATCTTTGAAGACGGCGTAGAACAAAAGATCGAATACTTTGGTACCACCGACAAGCCGTTCACCGTCGTCCTTTTGATCGACGTTAGCCCCTCAACGTCATACAAGATCGACGAGATACAGGCTGCGGCGTCGACCTTTGTTGAGCAGCTTTTGCCGCACGATAGGGTGATGGTTGTCGAGTTCGATTCCTCGGTAAACGTGCTGGCAGAGCCAACCTTGGACCGTGACAAGATCCATAAGGCAATTCGAAAGACAGGCTTTGGCGGCGGCACCTCTTTATACGAAGCGGTCGAGCGAACGCTGACGAAGTATTTGAATAAGGTCGAAGGCCGCAAGGCTGTCGTTCTTTTCACTGACGGTGTCGACACGACATCGTGGAGAGCCGGATATGAGAGTACGCTTGCAGACGCCCAGGAATCGGAGGCGGTGGTTTTCCCGATCTACTACAACACTTTCCTGCAAAATGCCGGCATCGGCAGCGGCGGCCCAATGAGCACACCGCCGACGCTTGGGCTTCCGGGGTCGGTCGGCGTAAAGGCAACCCAGCAGATGTCCGAAGACTACGCGCGCGGTAGGACATATTTGA
>JADYZI010000417.1 GCA_020853255.1 Acidobacteriota bacterium | reverse complement strand
CGCGCAAGTTTCATCCGGACGTTAACCCGAACGATAAGGTTGCTGAGGAAAAGTTCAAAGAGGTGCAAGAGGCCTACGATGTTCTTTCGGATGAAAAGAAGCGCAAGGTCTTTGACCGCTTTGGATATTATAACGACCAGCTTGATCCTGATTCACCCTTTGGTGCCGGTGCCGCGGCGGGCGGGCCGGGAGGCGGCGCGGCCGGATTCGATTTCTCTGGATTTGATTTTTCGGGTGGTAGGCAAACATCGGGTGGCGGATCGAGTTTCCGCGATATATTCTCCGACCTGTTCGGCGGCAGCGGCGGCGCGGGAGGAGTACGTGCAGAGCCGGAGCCGCCGAGAGCGATACCAAAACGCGGGCGTGATATCGAAATTCCGCTTGCCCTGAGCTTTGAAGAAGCATTCTCCGGCCTGACGACGAACATCACGGTCAACCGCTCAGAACAATGTTCACGATGTCAGGGAGCAGGCGACACTGGCGGGCCGGTCGTGACATGCAGCACATGCAGCGGTACCGGCCAGGTGATGCGGACAGGCGGACGGCTGCAATTTTCGCAGCCCTGCCCCGATTGCGAAGGCACCGGCCGGCGGCGTTCGCCATGTTCGCTGTGTAACGGCAAAGGCGTTACGCCCAAGACGGAGCAGGTCAAGATAAAGATACCGGCCGGCGTCGATACAGGTTCGCGTGTTCGGATTCCAAAAAAAGGGCACGGTGGGCGACTGGGCGCCGAACCCGGCGACCTCTATATCCTGACGAATGTCGGCAAGCACCGGTTTTTGGAACGCAAGGGCGACAACATATACGTGACAGTGCCGATCACCGTTCCTGAGGCGGCGCTTGGAACGCGCATCGAGGTCCCGACCGTCGAAGGGAAAGCACAGCTGAAGATCCCGGCTGGGACCGAATCTGGGCAGAAATTTCGCCTCCGCGAACGCGGTTTCCCAAGCCTTCGAAATCCAAATCTTCGCGGCGATCAGTTCATTGAGGTCAAGATCACCCTTCCGCGCGTGATCTCAGAAGAGACAAAGGATGTACTCCGCCAGTTTGAAAAACTGAATTCTGAGAGTCCGCGAAGGGTAATGGGATTGGAATAGGACGGAGTTCCGGTTGACTTGCTAAAGCACGTACTCCACACACAGATATGAAGAAGCGGGCAAAAACCTACACGATCAGCGCCGTTGCGGAGATATATGATATTCATCCGCAAACACTCAGGCTGTATGAGCGTGAAGGCTTGCTCAAACCATCGCGGTCCGAGGGGAACACAAGGCTGTTTGTTGATTCCGACCTTGAGCGCCTCGAAGTTATCCTGGCTTTGACGCGAGATCTTGGTGTCAACCTGGCCGGTGTCGAGATCGTTCTGAATATGCGCGAAAAGATGGACGCGATGCAGCGCGAGTTTGAGCGATTCTTTGACTACCTCAAATCGCATGCGGGCGAATTTTCGCAGCCGTCCCACGCGTTCGATCAAACCGATGCGCTCATCCCGATCTCGCGGCTCCGCCGCACACGTCACCTGGACGATCTGGGCGAGGATTAAGAACTATCTCACCGAATTTCCTCTCTCTTACAGCGGCTCGTTGAAGCAACCCTTCTCGATCGGTCAATACGCTTTCGGCCTAACGCCAGACGGCCGATCAGGCTTCTTTACAATCCAATCGGCAACAGGCACAATAACTCATTCATTCGGGGAACAACCAGAATTAGGAGTAATTTGATGACAAACCGTTTTGGAAAGCTTTCGTACGCTTTTCTTCCGATCCTCACGCTGTTTTTCGCACTAACTGTACCAGCCCAGGACCTTGATGATGTAAGTATTACCGGCCGGATCACAGATTCGAACGGCCTTGCCATCGTCGGCGCGACGGTCAAGGCAACTCACGTCGAGACCGGGTCCGAAAGGACTGTCGTCACGAACACTGAAGGCCGCTATCGATTGATCGAATTGAGGCCTGGTTTGTACAAACTAACCGCCTCACAAACTGGTTTTGGAACGAAAGAACGCGCCGACCTGCAGACGATCTCAGGGCAAAACCTGCAGCTCGATTTTCAACTTTCTCCAGCGGCCGTACAGGCCGGGACAGAAGTTACCGTTACCGAGGCCGATGCTCCCGCTGTTGATACGACCCGGACGATCGTTGGCGGAACTGTCACCCAGCGCGAGATAGAAGAGCTTCCGAACGTTTCCCGCGATCCACTTGACCTTGTATTCACCCTAGGCGGCGTAACCGAGGAACCCCTGTCAACCCGCGATCTTTCAGCAGACAGAGGAACACGCGGCGACAGCATTCCGGGAAATACGCCGGAAGAGGCGGGGATCTTTGCGTTGTCCGGCGGAGCCGCATATTCGAACAATCTGACGGTTGACGGTTTGGACAACAATGATGACCGAACGGCAGGGTTTCGGTTTCAACCATCGTTAGATGCAGTTGCGGAAACACAGGTCATAACGAATCAGTTCTCGGCGGAATACGGCCGGGCATCCGGCGGCCGTGTAAACCTGCGGACGAAGTCGGGTTCGAACAGGTTCCGCGGGCGGGCGTTCATGTATTTCCGCGATGACAACCTGAATGCCAATACGTGGAACAACAACCGGCGGGACATTCAACGGCCGCCATTCACCAACTATGATCCAGGCGCGACGTTCGGCGGGCCGATCATAAAGGATAAATTGTTCTTTTTCACCGCCTACGAATATGACAAGATCGATGAAGACACGATCATTGACGTTTATGTGCCGGTGGACAATCAGTCCAACTTCGAGCTTCCTGCGCCGACCAACCCTGGGGCCGCTATCCCTTCAAATCTCGGCACCAATTTTATTATGGTCGCACCCTATGTGACCTTTGCCAAGACACCGGCGAGGAAGCACTTGTTTTCAACACGCGTTGATTGGACAGCGAATGATAAGAACTCGTTTACTTTCGGCTTTCAGCTTGGCCGCTCGAACGATCTCCGTCAGTTCAGCGGTACAAACCGATTGGCTGATGCCTTGATCGGACGGGTGCGAAATACTGATGCCTTCAATGCAACGCACAACATCGTGATCAACTCCCGGACCGTAAATCAGGCGAGGTTTCAGTACTCGCGCCTTCGGCCGAACACAACCCCCAGTTCCGGCGCTGACGCCCCGGTGGTGCTGATCAGCGGGTTCCGAGCGCCGAATGAAACGTCGAACGCAACACAGATCTACAGCGCATCGACCACCGGCTCTACAGACCGGGTCGAGGACCGATGGCAGTTCCAGGATTCTTTGACATACGTTGCCGGCGACCACACGCTAAAATTTGGCGGCGACTTTATGCGTGTTGATTCTCAGTACATCGATCGGTTTGATGTTACCGGAACGTATCGCTTTTCGAACTTTTTCTTCTTCAATCAGAATTCTGTCTCGTTCTTTTCGCAGAACTTCAATACCCAATCAAAAGTAAAGAACGATTATCTCGGATTTTTTGTCAATGATGATTGGAGGGCTCGCCCGGGCTTGACGCTCGGATTCGGCCTTAGGTATGAGCGCGAGAGCGTTGTGGACGATACCAACAATTTCGGTCCGCGTTTCTCGGTGGCGTGGAACCCGTTCAAAAGCAGTGACAAGACGGTCATTCGTTTCGGAGCGGGAATGTTTTACAACCGTGTACTGCTTCGCACAATTGACGATTTTACGTCCGGTTCACAGGAGCTTCGGTTTGATTCGGGAAGTTTGAATGTTCCCGCTGGAACATCGGTTAACGGTACTATCCTGCGAGCATTCCTTAGTTCACAGTTTCCGAATCGGCTGACGCTGGACACCGTCGTCCCCGTCAATGCAACGCAGAGCTTTACTGTCGAGCAGCTTTCTCGCGGCGGGGAAGCGTTTCGAAGCATAGAGGAAGGGATCAAAATACCGGAGAGCTATCAATTCAACATCGGCTTTGAACGCGAGTTGTCAAAAGGTCTTGTTTTCGAAACGAATGTCACGTGGAACAAGACGGCCCATCTCTGGCGTGAGTATAACCCTAACGCTCCTGTGCTTCCGACGGGCTTGACCGATCTGAGCGGGGACGGGCAGATCTCGTGGACCGACTATTTGTTAGGCATAAATACAGGAACGACCCGATTCGAACTTCTTGGCCCGACCGATCCTGATACACGGGTTGTTGGCGGCAACACCTTTGTTAACCTGAATTCTCAGAATAATAATGATACGTGCAATTCGCCGACCACAAGCCCGATCTGTCGGGCTCTAAATGCCATTCAGGCTTTTCGTCCCATTCGTCAAGGATTGAATGAGCAGATGGAGCGGGTGGCTTCGATCGGGAACAGTCGATATATTGGCGCAACGTTCGAATTGCGAAAACGTTATGCTAAATTCGGCCGCGGGTTCGCCGGGTCGCTTCGGTTCGTGTACACGCTTGCAAGCCTGAAGGACGACGGCCTGGTCAATACATCTGAGGCAACGATACCGGGTGATTTCAACCGCGAATGGTCGCGGAGCCTTCTCGACCGACGACACCGTATCGCCTTTTCAGGCATGCTCGACACGCCGAATTGGCTTGGCTCGCTCCGGTTTTCGCCCATCTTCCGGTTTGGATCAAGTGCTCCGTTCAACCTTTCTATTGGCGGCAATGATCGAAATCTGGACGATATCAGCAATGACCGGCCAAACTTTACCGGAGATCTGAACGATGTCCCGTGGCGCCAATACAGCAGCGACTACCCGGCTGGACTCGCGAGTCAGTTCTCGCTGGCGCCGATTGGCAGCCCCGGTAACCTGCCACGCAACGCGGGCCAAGGGCCGAGGTATTATATCTTCGATCTGAACATCACTCGAGAGTTCAAGTTCACTGAAAGGTTCAGACTACGTCCATCGCTTGAATTCGGCAATATTCTGAACATGGTTGTTTTCAGCTTTGGATCGAACTTTATCGATTTTGCGGACCTTAACGTCGCCGATCTGGCCGGACCGGGTGCGACCGCAACACAGCGTCAGATACAGGCCACCGCCCGGGAACGCTTTCTTGTGCCAACGCGCACCTATCGCCCAAGACAGGTTCGCATTGGGTTGCGTTTTGATTTTTAGGACGGGCCACACGGTATAGATATTAAGAGCGTCCATCCGAATCGTCGGGGGCGCTCTTGTTTCTTGTTTTGGAAGGCAAAGGTTTGTTCCACAGCTTACGCCGAACTGGGCCGGTGCCCAAACAATGGCTGATATTACTCAGACATCACTTTCACCGGCCCTTCGGTTCGGCGCGCGTCGTGGGAGCGACAACCGCGGCAGTTGTACCGTGCCGTTAAATTTGGCACTAATTGTGGGAGGCCGCGGCAAACCTGCTATGAACCCGTTTGTGCAGATCGATCAAAGCTTTCGACCGAACCCCGTTCGATCGTCCGTACGAGCAAAAGAAAAGCAATAAAAATGTGGGAGAATCCCGACGTTTTCGCCAGCAGACCGCGACGATGTTCGCCGCGAAACAAGCCTTTCTACACCTTATTGATTTTTTGGCCGATATCTTACATAGAATG
>JADYZI010000416.1 GCA_020853255.1 Acidobacteriota bacterium | reverse complement strand
GCACTTACTTCAGCGAAACACAGGCCCGCGTTGCGGTGCTCGGACAGGATTCGCGGGCGCCGACGGCTGAGGAGCTCAACCGAATGAAGGCGATCATGGCACAGGCGATGAAAGCCGGTGCCATGGGAATGACGACGGCGTTGATCTATCCGCCGTCAAGCTATGCAAAGACCGATGAGCTTATAGAAATGGCAAAGGTCGCCGGGCAATACGGCGGCATCTACGCAAGCCATATTCGCGGCGAAGGAAAGGAACTTGTCGAAGCGATTGAAGAAGCGATCGCGATCGGCGAAAAGGGCGGTTTGCCGGTCGAGATATTTCATCTCAAGGCCGCATATCAACCTGGCTGGGGCACACTGATGCGGGCCGCCGGCGAAAAGATCGAACAGGCCCGGGCACGCGGCGTCGATGTCGCGGCGGATATGTATCTTTACACGGCCGGCGGAACGGGGCTTGAGGCTGTCATACCGTCGTGGGCATTTGAAGGCGGGAATGCGAAACTTCGTGAGCGGTTAACTGACCCGGCAACGCGTACACGGCTAAAGAAGGAAATAAAAACCGGTTCACCCGGTTGGTGGAACATCGTCGAAGCGGCCGGCGGATGGGACAATATCGTCCTCGCCAACGCGCAGAACAAAGATAACTCGCGTTTTGTCGGCAAGAACCTTTCGCAGATCGCAAAGGAATGGAACAAAGAACCGGCCGACGCGGCGTTTGATCTTGTGCTCGCGGGACAAGGCCGCGTCTATGCGCTCTATCACATGATGAGCGAGTCCGATATCGCGGCGGCACTCAAATTTCCTTGGACAAGCATCGGCAGCGACGCCGGTGCAGCACTAAAACCCGGCGAGACCGACATTCTTGGCCTCCCGCATCCGCGTGCGTATGGGAACTTTCCACGCCTGATCGCCAAATATGTTCGCGCGGAGAAGGTGCTTACTTTGCCCGAGGCGATCCGAAAAATGACATCGTGGCCGGCGACGCGTATGCGGCTTGCGTCGCGCGGAATGATCAAGGAAGGAATGTGGGCCGACGTTGTCATTTTCGATTACGACAAGATCGAGGACAGGGCAACATACCAACAGCCGCTTGAGGGGCCGGTTGGTATCGACTACGTATTTGTGAACGGCCAGATCGTGATCGATCACGGAAAACATACTGGTGCAAGGCCCGGCAAAGTTCTCTATGGGCCTGGGAGGATCAAATGAATTGGGCAGGAGGTTTTACGCCCCGTTACTTCAACATGCCACTGACATCGCACGCAGGCCACAACTCGGCGATCGAGATACGGGAGATCAGCGGCGCGCGCGAAATGCGTCTTGTTGAAAGGCTGCAGATCGACGTATGGGGCTTGCCTGATCTGGATGTCGTTCCGCTTTATCAATTGGCGGCCGCACAAGCGGCGGGCGGTGCACTTCTTGGAGCATTTTCCGAGGGAGAGCTTATTGGGTTCGCCTACGGGTTCGTCGGGCTCGAGGGCGGACGGCTTACGCATCATTCACATATGCTTGCCGTCAGGCCGGAGTACAGAAATCTCAGTGTCGGTTATAGGCTGAAGCTTGCTCAGCGTGAGTTCGTAATGCGGCAAGGCATCAACGAAATGACGTGGACGTTCGACCCGCTGCAGAGCATGAATGCCCATTTTAATTTCGCCCGCCTCGGCGTTACCACCGGCAGGTATCTGATCGATTTTTACGGCAATGACGCCGCTAGTTTTCTTCACCACAACGGCACTGACCGCCTTTGGGTAAGCTGGCAGCTCGCAAGCCCAACAACCGAGGCCAGAATCGCCGGGGAGGGAAGCGGTGAATGGCCCGGTGATGACGCCGTGGTGATCGTTGAGAATGGGCCCAACGACGAGCCCTTGTTCCTTGGGCTCGAGGCCGCGTTCCTCAAAGACAGGGCCATTATTCAGATCCCGTCGCACATTGCGCGCATCGAGAAGAACGATCCCCAGCTTGCCGCCGCGTGGCGGACAACCACAAGGTGGGCATTTGTTGAAGCATTCAATGCCGGCTTTCGGGTAACGAATTTTCACAGAGGCACCGAGGCGGGCAGCTACCATCTCACGCGAAGCGGCGAACCGGCCCTTTAAGGATATTGGAAATGAGAAACGAAATACCGACAGCGAAGAACACGATCGGCCGCAGAGAGATGCTTCGAACGACGATCGTATCAGGCATTGCGCTTTTGGGTGCTCCGATGCTGAATTTCGGCAGGTCGCGCATTCCGGGCGGCGGAGCGGTAGAGTATTCAACCCGGGCGATCGATCTTGTAAAACGCTCGACCGTGATCGATATGCTCGCCCCGATGACGCTTGATTTCAATAAGCAGGAAAAATGGTTCAAAGATCCGGACAGCTTCACGGCCGCCGATCTTCAGCCGTTCAAGGAATCGGGGATCAACATAATTCACCCGGCCATCGGGATGGGAGGAATGGAGGCCTATTCCGAGGTGCTGGAGTTCTTTGCGTTTTGGAACGGATTTATCGCCGCCCATGCCGACGACTTTATGCGTGTTGACAGCGCGGACGATCTCGGCCGTGCCAAAGCCTCTGGAAAGATCGGCGTCATTCTCGGCCTGCAGAATTCCGATCAGTTTCGCAAACCCGCTGACGTTGATCTTTTCCGCGCTTTGGGGCAGCGGGTTTCGCAGCTCACATACAATTCACGAAACTTTATCGGCAGCGGTTCGACGGAACGCAGCGACAGCGGCGGCATATCCGATTTTGGGGCCCGCATTATCGAGCGGATGAACAAGGTCGGAATGGCGGTGGACGTTTCGCACTGCGGCGACCGAACAACGCTTGATGCGTTCGATCTATCAAAAAAGCCGGTCCTGATCACACATTCAAATTGCCGCGCTCTGGTTCCCGGCCATCCGCGGTGCAAAACCGATGAGGCGATAAAAAAGGTCGGCGCGGCCGGCAGTGTGATGGGCATAACTGGCGTTCGAATGTTCGTAAAATCGGACGAGCCGACGACTATCGAAGATGTGCTCAACCATTTCGATCACGTCCGCAAATTGATCGGCCCTGAACATCTCGGCGTCGGCAGCGATATCGATCTTTATGGCTACGATGCAATGCCGCCCGAACTCAACAAACAGCTTCGCGCCGGCTATAAGGGCAGCTATGGTTTCCGCGAAAAGATCGATATCGAAGGGCTGGACCACCCGAAACGGATGTTCGATCTGACTGAAGGCCTTATCCGCCGCAAATACAGCGATGCCGATATTCAAGGCATTCTGGGCGGCAATTTCTCCCGCGTGCTTAAAGAGATCTGGACCACTTGATCGGGGAATAATATGAAAACAACGCAATTCGTTCGTCTATTTACAATTGTCCTCATCGCGCTTTGCGGCCTTGGCCCGCTAAGCGCGCAGAACACCGCACCGTTCGAAGGCTTTGACGATTACGTGAACCGGTCAATGAAGGAATGGGAAATTCCGGGCATGGCCGTTGCCATCGTCAAGGATGACAAGGTCGTTTTCGCCAAAGGCTACGGCGTTCGCGATATCGG
>JADYZI010000415.1 GCA_020853255.1 Acidobacteriota bacterium | reverse complement strand
GACCGGAAGGGTAGATAACGTCGCTCGCGATTACCGAGAATTCTGTGTCGGCGCCTTCCTTTAAGAACTTATCCACCGCGACCATCTGTGAGGAATCCCCTTCGCCGGTGTCGCCCATAACGACAAAGGAAAACTCGTCTGGTAAATCGTCACGTAAAAAAGCAAAGTCGCGCGAGCTTAGATGCTGTGCCTGCCGCTGCGCCCATTCTTCGCGTTTCTTATTGGTCGTATCCCAGACGAATGCGGTTAGATGCCGGTACGAACGGAACCAATTTAACGGGTTACCCCAACTAAAGGCCATTGCATTCCTCCTTTGGAGTCAGGTTTGAAGTCCCAGGGTGAACAGCCGGCCACAACAATACCGAGAAACATTTCGCTCCCGCGCTCTACTCGTAGCTGTAACCCATCATCGAAAGTGACATGCCGATTTGCCCATCACTCGTTTGAAACAAAGGATTTGTCCACAGCAGTCATCGATGACGGCTGGTCGGTTCCGACAAAGACTCTAGGGACGCTTCGTCTACGGCTATACCTTCGTGACGAGTGCGGAATTGGTTTTTGCGGTCGAGAAGTAACTTTTTGAACCTGTCGGTTTCTAACAAAGGAACTCCGAACGCCGAACATAGAAGTGGGCGTCCGGAAAGATGATTCCCAGGAGCCCCGCTTTACAGTCGAGTAAGTTGTGAACGACGATCTCAAACGCCAATTCCAAGATCCTCAGCGATTTTTCGAACAGGCTTCTACTACAGAATATTGGACAACTCATCCCGGTCGTACCGCCGTTCTTTCCCTACAAAGTTTCCTCCTCGTTGGATGTTATTTGGACAAGCTTACGAGCATGTGGTTTACCCGCACCAAAATGAATGCCCCACCACAACGCGTTTGCTTCTCTATGTCCCTTCGAAGTTGCAAACCGATCTGTAGAAGCGAGGCTTATTTCGTCCACCTCGCAAAAGGAAGGTGGTTTAGCGACCGCGCTCGGTCAAATCCGGGCGATTCAGGTAGCGCAAACCTTAATCGCGCAGGCGAAAAAGAACTTCGGGGTTTTGAACAGTCCAGCGGCAACGAACCGCGGGGATCATTGGCATGCAAGCCGTCTTCAATCGTGACTACATTCTTCAGAGGTATGGATAGCCGGTTGGAGATGATGGTGCCAAATACGAGGCGCATCGTGGCGCACACGTCCTAGCATCAAATTACTGAACGAATATTAGCAACACCCCGCAGGGGTCGACGACATGCAGTACTTTCGTGTCGCCGACCATTTCCGGTTCCGTGACGCGGGCGCTGCCATACTTATTTTCTTCGAGCACCTTCTTTACGTGCTGGTACCATCCGTCAACATCCTCCACATCAAGCTTCATCATGAAATTGTTTGCCCAGTCCTTGACGTAATAGTTCTGCAAACGAAAGACGGCGTTGCCGAGTCGACAATCCATTGTTCCGCCCCAGCCCTCCGTCAACTGGAAGCCTAGAGCTGAATAGAAGCTTTTCGAAACGTCGAAGTCTTCGGCAGGTACGTAAACCACAAGTTCGTTTATTGTAGGCGGCATAAAATTGAGAAAGACCCTTGTCTCGTTAATCGATATTAATCCAATTGGATCTGTAAAAAACTTTTGGGACGTCGCTGGTCAGCGATAATCTGATATCCGGATCGGCGATCGGCGACCGGCAAAGCAGCGTGTAAAGCAGCAGTGCCCGGTCGCGATCCGTTCCGGTGTCGAAATACAGTGTTTCGTCGGGCATGGCGATCCGCTCGCGGGTGCCGAAGATCGATATGGTTCCTTTTACCTTCGCGACGATATCGAGCGCACCTTTCAATGTAACTATCCGCTTCGCGAGCTGTCCGGTGTTGTAGTCCCGCAGGGCGGCACGTAAATAAACTTCGGTATCGGGAACGTCCAGCATCCGAAACGCATAGAGCGCGTAGCGATGAAAGGAGTCCGGGTACTCGTCGGCAAGACTTTTGATCGCTTGTTGATAGGATTCCGCACTGTCGTAACCGAGGGGATCGGGGATGGCATGGGTCGGTTCAATGTATGTGATCGTGGCCGGGTCGGGATGTTTGAGCGGATTCGAAACGAACGAGCTTATTCCACGATAAATATTTGCCACCTGGTGATGCGGGATCTGCGAGGTTCGCGAAGTGCAATGGCACATGCCGACGGATGGATTGTAGAAGAACGTCGTTTCGGTGCTTGAAGCTACGACTCGCACGAACTCCGATAGTTCCGATCTATTGTTGATCCGCGTGCTGCTGAACCACTTAGTGTTGTTCAGCAAGTGCCCGCCCTCGTCGTCGAGGTAGACGAACATGTGAGCGCGGTTGCCCGTGATTATGATCCGGTCGAGCGGGAATCTGCCCCACACCGACAATGCCGCCGCCCATAGCATCCCGAGTCCGATACATTTGCCTGAAGACTTACCGTCAGGATCCTTCGTCCTGAATGCGTTCATCACTTCCAGCGTTTCATTCTTCAATCGCGGGAAATATCCCTGTTTGTAGTACGGCCCGTCGAGGATCTGTCCGAATTGAGACTCCCTGTTCTCGGCGCGCAGGCGCCGAAACGTTGTGTCTTACTCCTTCTGGATCGTATCCACGAACTCGGTACCGAAACGCTTTGCCTCTTCATCAAAACTGAGCAAGCCCCACGGATCGCCGCCCGGCTCGCCCGGTAAATTCGTGAACGTGTAATGGTGGAAGAAACGCTGGATCTGGTTCAGCCGGTTCTTCGGACTATACAGAACCCCGGCTTCGTTCGCTGCCTGCTTTTCATTACGCCAGCTCCAAAGTGCTGGTGACATCAGGTTGGCAAGTAGAAATGCCGGTATGAGCTTTTGCGGCAGGAAGTCGATCTCCAAAACGGTAAGACTAACGGCGGTGGAAAGCTGATCGATCTTGTCGGCGATTGCGTGATCCCGTCTCAACTCCAATTCGATCATGGTCTTGCGGCTTTTAATAGCTTCTCGATCTCGGCGGTCATCTTTACCGCATCGAGGGCCGTTTTGTCCGAAATGCCGAGTTGTTCCTGCCAGAATATCGGCTTCGGCGGCGCATCGGTCCACTCGGCGTTACCGTCATAGAGTAAGTAAACGTCCCACGCCGGTGCATCGCCGAGGCCAAGGACCGGCGCAAAGCTTTTCACCAGCTCGCCGTTTCCATCCCAGTAGTGCGTCGCGCGATCATCGGGCAGATACTTCGTTGCTCGTCCGACAGCGAATTCGCCGTCAGAAGCAAGGACCGGAACCCACGCTGAATATATTTCGAAGTCCCGTCCCTTCAGGTTGTCCGCAACTTTTTGAACTTCGGAGGCCCCCCGAAGGCAGTGCCCTCAGGTAGGCGACAGCAAAACGAGCAGACGAACCTTGCCCTTATCGGCATTAAATTGTGCACGAAGAGCGTTCATATCGGATGAATAAGGCTTACCGCCGGTGAACTGATATGCGATCAAACCGGCAAGGGCCAACAGCAAAACACTCGCCGCGATCAAAACTATTCTCTTTCGAGTCATAACCTCACCTCAGCCGCAGCACGAGCCGCTTGTTTTTGGCGGACACTGTGCCGAACCGTAAGAACAGAAAACACAGCAATCCCCCGCCAACGGTTTTAGGAGTGTTTTGCAATTTTCGCATTCGTAAAAGAAAACACAGGAGTCCGTCGGCATCTCCTCCTTTTTCTGAAAACCGCACTTCGGACAACTGACAGTGGAATAGCTTAATGTTTCCGTCATTTCACGCATTTGTCCGCACACCTCCGGGCTTCGATGGAATTCCAAACCGCGACGACCAGCAGTCCCGCCAGCCCGCCGTACAACAACCTCACATCCATGTTCGTATTTAACGAATACAAAACAGCCGCGGTTGAGAGGGTGCCAAGCAGGAAAGGAATGATCTTACGGTGGTTGCGAAACGCAATAACGCTGCCAACTAACGCGACGATCACTAAGACCTGCATCGCGTACAAAACGTACCGCTCATATGGGGCGAGGAAGCTCAATCCGAGGATCGAACCGATCAGACTGAGAAAGGGAAAACAGCAGGGCACGGCCGATCCGGCAATGACCGCGCCGACCGAGCCGACCTTATCGAGAATATTTGTCGCCATAGTTAAGTTCTCTCTCCTCGTGAGCGATCTCGACAACGACCGGACACTCCGCGGAATCAGGATGCCTTTTGAGTTCCTCCTCGCATTCGGCGAGACAGCGTGTCAGTTTGTCATGAAACTCGTGCATCGACTTCAACCGCGCGTCGAGTTCAGTGAGTTTCGAGTCAAGCAGGTCGCGCACACGACGGCATTCACTTGAGCCGTTCGTTGACAGGAGACTGCTTATTTCATCAAGAGAAAATCCCAACTCCTGCGCTTGTTTAATGAAAAGCACACGATCTACCGTTTCAGAGTTGAAAATTCGATAACCGCCTGCGGTCCGCGGTGCAGCGGGCAAGAGACTTCGGCGCTCGTAATACCGCACCGTGTCGATGCTGACACCGGAACGCGTCGCTACCTCGCCAATACGAAAACTATTCCCCATCAGCAATAATCTTACACCCTAGACCCAACTCCAGGGTCAAGCCTTCACTTAAAGTTCTATTTCTTCATACGTCCAATCCGCTTGGGCCGCGCATGTCACAGCGCCCGCAGGCTTTGATTTCGGGTAAATACGCTGTGAAACCAGTGGCCAATCCCGTGAAACAAGCTGCAGACAGATCGTAGGGATATTGAAGAAGGTAAGGAATGATAGCTGCCGCATACAAGAGGGTCTCAAAGAAGCGCCCGTGCTGTATCTGCGGGAAGCCGGATTGGTGCAGTACGACCGCAACGGAAACGATATCGTTTTGTGCCCGGTCCACTCTAAATGCCGATCGTATCAGCCGGCACGGTTGGGGAGTGTTTTACCATCAGGATTCCGGTTTCGATCTCAACTTCAACCGAACCTTCTACCGACCTGCGAAGCAGAAGAAAACCCCGGTTCCAATCGCTCTTGTTCCGCCTTCGGTCCGGAATAAGGTATATCGAAAGCTGATCGAATTATCTCCTGCATTCTCCAGCTATGAGATCGTGCACGGGCGAGGCGGTCTGTTGGAAAGGCGGATACAAAACCTTTCTCAGTACGGAAGCCTCCCACGAACAGTAAATGAACGGAGAGTATTGGTGGAGCGGCTCGTCGAATCTCTGGCGAAAGAAGGGGAGCTTCAGTCCTTTGCAGGAATACCGGGTTTCTGGAGAGATGCGAAGGGCTCATTGCGTTTATGGAGTGAGCAGGATTCGTTCGCTGATCTAATGCTGATCCCGTTCGTTGGCCCTGACGGACTAATACGAGCATGTCAGATACGGTTCATGCGATACGTGCCGAACAAGTCGGGACGCTATGTCTGGCTGTCTTCGTCAAAGGAAAGAAGCGGCTGCGGCCCTGGGGCTCCGCTGCATCATGCCGATCCTCATCTGGGCTCGGACAAACCCGTTCTTGTCACAGAAGGCGCACTGAAAGCAGCAACGGTTCAAAGATTCTTAGCTGACAGATACGTCGTCGGGAACAGCGGCGTTGCTACATCACATCGAGAGATCATAGAAACCGCTCGCGGAAAGGCTCTGGAGATCGCTTTCGATAACGACAGTTTTACCAATCCGCACGTCGCCCGTGCGCTCGCTGCACTAATACGGCTTCGGCTCGGGGATCAAAGATCGTTTGCATACGACCATGACGTCAGGATCCTGTCCTGGGACAGACGCTTGAAAGGACCGGACGAAGCATTAGTTGCCGGCCTTGAACTGAGTTCGTTGACTGTTGCCGAATGGCTAAAAGAGCTTACACCGGAATGTCTGGAACAAGCGAGTTGTCAACTGTCTCTTGTGTAGGCAATAAACAAGCGGCAGGCAGAACGTATGATGTGCCGGTCCGACGAAAGCTCGAGCATTCCTTTAGTCCTGATCCAACAGATCGCCGCGATTATCGATTCGGGAACAAAGCTAAACAATCGTAAGCTGCTGTCAATTTGTCGGGATCATGGGGTCGATAGCTTAGCAACCGATCCGCATCTATGTCACGAGACCGGGGAAACGGCGCTTAATTACCTCATAGCAACAAAGTATGGGAAGCCACTGCTCTGTTCGGACGATCCCGGCAGGTCGTGTGCGGAAATACTCCGACCGCGGCAGCAACGTCTCCCAACCCAGTCGTGGCGGAGCGCTACCCAGTTAACTTATCAGCAGTTTTCAACGCCCGCACCCATCGCATACCTTGCGGCATACCTAACGAATCTAAACGCTAGCGACACCGTGCTTGAACCATCGTGCGGCACGGGCGGTCTTGCAGTATGGCCTCGTGCGGCAGGAGCGACCGTCGTGACGAATGAGATCGATCCACGGAGACGGCAGCTTGCCGAGCTTATCGGTTTCGACCCGACTGGTTATGACGCGGAGTTCATCGATGACTTCTTGCCGGAGAGCATTGTCCCGAACGTTGTTTTGATCAATCCACCGTTCTCTTCAAGCGGCGGGCGAGTGGAGCGGAATAAGAACAAGTTCGGGTTTCGGCATGTCGAGTCCGCTCTACGGCGACTCACAAGCGGCGGCCGGTTCGCGGTCATCCTCGGCGAAGGCGGATCGCCTAAAAGCTCCGCAGGTAAGCGGTTTTGGGATTCGCTCTCGCCCGGCATCCAGGTCACCAGATCGATCAGCCTTCCTGGCCGCGAGTATTACCGGAACGGCACAGCGGTAGGCGTAACTTTGATACTCGGCCGCAAACTATCCTTTAGCGAGACCGAAGGCGAGATTCTCTTCAACCATCACCAGAACGTCGACAGCGTCGAGGACGCCTTCAAGACGATCGAATCCGAATAGCTATGAATTATCAGCAATTGCACGAAGCCGTTAAAAACGACTCAATCGTCGGCGCCGTGGATAACAACGGGAAGAAACACCGATTCTTTATTTCGGACGGTGGCGGCCTGTGCCGGTTCAAACCACGCAGCAGTCGACGCGGTTACTCCGTGTGCGAATCCGATCTTGCACGCTACTCACAATTTATACCTCCCAAGTCTCCACAGACCGGTGAAGAGAAACTTCGAAAAGAATACCGGCTCATCGAAAAGTACAAGCGAATGGCGGGCGACGCGAGCTTTACGAATCCGTTCATTCGCGACTGTCTTGCACTTCCGGATTTCGATGCGTGGAGAAAGGAACTTGTCGAGCCAGATCCCTGGGAAAAGGATAAAGAGTCGCGGCCGAAAATGCTGTACGAACTGCACATAACCACCGGGACCAATATCGACGGGAAGGTGATCTCACTGAATCGGATCGCTAAAAGGTATCCGCGTGAGATCGAACGGCTTCGTGAATCCATCCGGAACAGGTCAGCAGGGACGTTCATCACGGGTCGCTGGGCCAAGTTCGCCGGATACGACATATCCATCGAAACCGATTTTGACACCGTAACCGGTGACTTTCGCGGTTTCTTATCGCTGGAATACGCGGGCTGCGGGAACGGTTACTATTACCTGCTCATCAACGACGAAAACTTCATCGGCTACGACGTCGATTGAAGGGACCCCGAACTCAGGCAATTGCAGCCGGGCGTTAGATCAACCTACTAATCACCGAGAAATGTTATCAAGTTACCAGCAATCGGCGCGCACAGCTGCGCCGTTTTCAGCGACAGCGGCAGCCGCCGTACCCGTGGAGGCGAGCGAGCCTGATGCCAGTGATCAGATCTTAGCGTACTCACCTCGATTCGTTGTCGGCGGGGCTTCGCATCCCGGGGTGATAGTCGAGCCGCCCGGACTTGCGAATGTCGAACCTCCACCGATCACTTATCGTCCCTGTTTGCCGAAGGAGTTATCCGAAACCGGTAAGCTCTCGGCGATGCAGATCGAGAGGATCATCTACGCCGGGCAGGCTCACGGGCAAAGGCTTGCAGACGCCTCGCGTGCCGGAATAAGCATCGGCGATGGGACCGGAACAGGTAAGACGGCAACACTTGCCGGGATAATTCTCGACAACTGGTTTCAAGGCAGAAGGCGTGCCGTCTGGTTCTCGGTCAAGTCGGATCTGATCGAAGCGGTATCCGAGGAGTTCAAAAGGCTTGGCCTTGTCCCGCCGATAAAGCTCATAAACGACTATCCGACCGACGGGGAGATCGACATTGGCGACGGAATAGTTTTCTGCACATATCGTTCTCTGATCGCCCGCTCGAGATCGGGCAATCGGCGTATTGACCAACTGATCCGCTGGCTCGGAAATGAAGGCGTTGTCATCTTCGACGAAGGTCACAAGGCTAAATATGCATTTGCCGACGATCGAGGAAAATCGACGCAGACCGGTGCGGCGGTGCTTGAGATCCAGGGCCCGGATAAGTATCCCGATTTCAGAGTTGTCTATTCATCGGCCACATCGGCGGGAGAAGTGCGGCACCTGGCATATATGTCTCGCCTCGGTCTTTGGGGAGAAGGGACCAACTTTCCGCTTGGGTTCGAGCAGTTCGCGGAGGAGATCGAATCGGGCGGTGTCGGTG
>JADYZI010000414.1 GCA_020853255.1 Acidobacteriota bacterium | reverse complement strand
GCTTTGTCCGCGCCTGAACGGGCAGCCGATCTGTAATGGGCCTTTTACTCAGAAAGGAAGGTATTTTTACTTCGCTCCAGGACCTGGGCCGATTTGGCCGCAGGCGGTTCGGGGTACCGCCGGGCGGGGCAATGGACAGGACCGCCGCGCGGATCGCAAACCTACTGGTCGGCAATGACGAATCTGCCGCCGTTCTCGAACTCCATTATCCGGGACCTGAGATCATCTTTGATGCTGAGTGTACATTCGCCCTCACGGGTGCCGACTTCGACGCCCATATCGACGGATCGCCGGTCGTAAACTGGCGCTGTCACATCGGCCGCGAATCAGCCGTACTCCGATTTTCCCAAAAACATTCCGGCAACAGATGCTATCTTGCTGTTCGGGGCGGGTTCCCGCACCGTTCGGATGCATTGTCGGACCGCCGCACAGATCGACTGCTTGCGGGGGACCGTCTGCCTTGCCTTCCGGTTCCGCTCTACGCTCCGCCGCCGTCCGTTGGTATCGTCTCCAACAGCATTTTGCCCGCATATAGCAGATTTCCTACTGTTCGGGCCCTTGCCGGTGCCGAGTTTCCCTTGCTTATTGGGGATAACAACGCACTGGAATCGGCGGCATTCACGCTTTCCCGCAACTCAGACCGCATGGGATTTCGGCTTGAAGGCCCAGCGTTGAGTATGGCCGGAAATGAAGAAATGGTCTCTTCTCCGGTTGACTTCGGAACGATACAATTGCTTCCGGATGGGCAATTGATCGTCCTGATGGCCGATCATCAAACCACGGGCGGTTATCCGCGGCTTGGGCATATAATTACAGCGGATCTGCCGCTTGCCGGCCAACTCGGCCCAGGTGACGGGATCGGTTTCAAAATAGTCGAGATCGACGAGGCCGAACGAGCTTGTGCACAATTGGAACGCGATATACACTGGCTCAAAACCGGGCTCCGATTTGCATATTCCCCCGCTGGCAATAAACGATAATTTGGAGGTAGTGCTTGCCTATCTCTTCTTCTTTATGTCCGCTCTTTGCGGCCTTTGTGTTAATGATCTTTTTTAACGCAAAGCTCATCAGGTTGAAGAAACAAAAAGCACCGAAGTACTTGCGATCCAATTGTTACAGTCTCCCGGTGCTCTGTGATAATCTTCCCACAACAACATATGTTATCTGTCGATCTAAACTGCGATATGGGCGAAAGCTTCGGCGCATGGCGAATGGGCTGCGATGCCGAATTGATGAAGTACATTTCGTCCGCCAACATTGCCTGCGGCTTTCACGCCGGCGATGCGCGGACAATGCGAACGACCATCGAACTTGCGGTGCATAACAATGTTGCGATCGGTGCTCATCCGAGTTACCCCGATCTTCAGGGCTTCGGCCGCCGCAATATGTCGATGTCTGTCGGGGAGATCCACGACATAGTTCTCTATCAGATCTCCGCTTTGAAAGGGATGTGCGAAGCATACGGCACCCGGATGAATCACGTTAAGCCACATGGTGCAATGTATAATCAGGCTGCCGCAAGCCGCGAAATTTCACTTGCGATCGTCGAAGCGGTCGCGAGAGCGGACGCGTCGCTTATCGTGTACGGGCTAGCCGGAAGTTCATTGATCGACGAAGCCGCACGAATTGGACTTCGGACAGCATCGGAAGCATTCGCAGATCGAACCTACCGCCCGGACGGAGCGTTGACGCGGCGAAGCGAACCCAACGCCTTGATCTTCGATGTCGATGCCGCCGCGGCCCAGGCTGTCGGCATTATTAAAATCGGTACGGTCATGACAACTGACGGAACAGCGATGCCGGTAAGGGCAGATACCATCTGCATTCACGGCGATGGTGAGAACGCCGTCGCCTTTGCCGCCGCGATTGCTCAAGCCTTCGGTGATAACGGCATTTCGATCCAATACATTTCCTGACGGCCCCCAAGCATCCTATGAGCCGAGAACCAACGCCTGGCCAAGGACTTGTCCGCGAACTGACCCTGCTCGACGCAACTATGCTTGTGGTCGGGTCGATGATCGGCAGCGGCATCTTTATCGTCTCGGCCGAATCCGCAAGGCTTGTCGGTGCGCCCGGCTGGCTCCTGCTTGTCTGGGTGTTTGCGGGCGTCATGACGATTACCGGATCTCTATGCTTCGCCGAGCTTGCCGCGAGCATGCCGCGAGCCGGCGGCCCGTTCGTTTTTCTTAGTGAGGCCTATGGCAAACCGATCGGTTTCCTTTACGGCTGGTCGCAGTTTCTGATCGTTCAAAGCGGCACGATCGCGGCGGTAGCGGTTGCTTTTGCAAATTTCACTGGCATTCTTGTTCCGCAGATATCGGGCACAAGTTATCTAATTCAGCCGCTTGCATTTGGTTCCTATGCTCTCAGCCTTTCCACCCAGCAGGCCCTGGCAATTGCGAGCATTGTCCTCCTTACGACCCTCAATGCCAACGGGCTTCAAGTCGGCAAATGGATCCAGAATTCCTTCACCTTCACCAAAACAGCGGCTTTGCTTGGCCTCGCTCTGGTCGGGTTGATCTTGGGCTGGAATCCGGGCGGTGCCATATTCTCGTCAGCAGCGTGGGATGGCTCGCTTAATGGATGGAGCCTGCAGACGGCACAGCCGGCCGCAACCGCATTCGGTTCGCTTGCGTTCCTGATAGTCTTCGCAAAGGCGATGACCGGCCCTCTGTTCTCCCAATCAGCCTGGGACAATGTCACGTTTACGGGAGCCGAAGTAAAAGATCCGGGCCGAAATTTGCCGCGCGCCCTTGTCATCGGATGTCTCATCGTGGTCGGCCTATATTTGCTCGCGAATCTTTCATATGTTGTGACGCTTTCGCTCCCCGCCCTGCAGAATGCGGCAAACGGACGCGTTGCCGCCGCGGTAATGGAACAGGTGTTTGGAACACCGGGCGTCGTGCTGATCGCTATCGCATTGATGATCTCGACCTTTGGCTGCAACAACGGGCTGATAATGTCCGGCTCACGCGTCTCTTATGCGATGGCAAAGGACGGTTACCTATTCGCTGGCCTCGCTCGAACGAACGCTCACCATGTACCCGGAGGGGCGTTGATCGCGCAATGCGTTTGGGCCTCACTCCTTGTTCTGCCCCGGACGGTGACGTATGCTGATGGTAAACCGCCTTCATTCGGCAATGTTTACACCCAATTGCTTGAATACATTGTGTCGGTCGATCTGATCTCAGCCGCTCTATCAGTTGCGGCGGTCGTCGTTCTACGGTACAGAAAGCCATTGCTCGAGCGGCCTTACAGAACATGGGGTTATCCATTCACACCGCTTATCTTTCTTTTGCTGTCGGCGATGGTCACATGCACGCTTGTCATTCTCGCACCCGGAACAGCGGGCATCGGGTATCTATTGGCTCTCACGGGCATTCCAGTGTTTTTGATCTGGCGGCGGCGATCGGGCGGTTACGCGGAAAAGCAATGAACTTTTCCGGTTTTGGCCGCATCGGATGATCAATTGAGCATTTTCCATGAAACGGACCGTACTGAAAACGATGGCCGGGCTCGGTGTTTCCCTCGCCGGTCTAATATCTATCTGCCAAGCCCAGACCGCCCGTGCCACGCCGAAGCCTGAAACAGCCCCTGCTCCCGCCGTGCTTGAGAACGCCTCGGGTTATTCCGAGTCAATTCCGTCCCGAAGGCCGCGCGTGCCTTCGGGACCTGTCCCATCTCAGCGCAAGCGCAGCACCGACTCGAAGCGTGGCGAACCGCGTCGGACTGTACCCGGCGACCGATCCGACGGATCTGTCATCACGGTTGCGACCGATCTGGTTACGGTACCAGTCTCTGTTCTTGACCGGAAAGGTCTCTACGTCACGGGCCTGCAGCGGTCGGACTTCAAGATATATGAAGATGGCGTCGAACAGCAGATCGCCTACTTCGGCTCAAGCGAGAAGCCTTTCACCGTGATCCTGCTCCTGGATACAAGCCTCTCGACAAATTACAAGATCGAAGAGATACGCCAGGCAGCCACAGCATTTGTAGGCCAACTAAGGTCACAGGACATTGTCGGCGTCATCGAGTTTGACGGCAACATCCATGTCCTGACCGATCCCACCGGTGATCGGCAGCGAATATTTCGAGCGATCGGAAAGGCCGATTTCGGCTATGGGACCTCGCTCTATGACAGCGTTTATTACACGCTTCGCAAAAAACTCAGCAAGATCGCCGGGCGAAAGGCCGTGGTCTTGTTTACCGACGGAGTCGATACAACCTCAGACGATGCAGGATACGACACGACCCTTGCCTATGCAGAAGAGTCCGACACAGTAATATTTCCTATCTACTACAACACATTCGACTGGAACAAGGACGACGGAAAGCCGAGATCGATCTTGTTCAATACGATCGGTACTACACCTGAGGAATACGCCCTGGGAAGAAGGTATCTTCTGGAACTTGCCGAATACACAGGCGGACGAGTTTTCAAGGCCGGTTCCGCGACTGGCGGTTTGACGGCGGCCTTTGAAGGAATCTCCGAAGAGCTCAGCCGTCAGTATAACCTCGGTTACGTCCCTGCCAACGGCGGTTCGCCTGGGCAGCGCAAAGAGATCCGCGTTCGCATCGATCGGCCAAACCTATCGATCCGGGCCCGCGACAGCTACATTGTCGGCAGCGGCAGGAAGCCTTAGCCAATTTATTCCCATGACCATTCATGGGTATTTTTGTTGAAAGTACCGCTTCAGCGCAGATGGGAAGACACCGCGAAGCATCAATACACAATTCCCAAAAGCGATCCGGACCGACCTAAAATAATGTCGATCCGAATACTGAGAACGCATCTGCCGCCCGCCAATTCCAGATACATTTCACTAATTTAGCAGAGGCCGCGACTATGGCTTTGGCCAAACTCCTATCCGCGTTGAACAAAGAAAAAGAGGCCGCCCGCGAAAGGGTGGCCTCTCTTTATATTTCTCGGTCATTTAAGCGGCCGGGGTTTCCCTCACCGGCCGCCTGACCGTATTTTATCCAGCGATCCGGCTACTGTGCCGCAACGGCTGAGTCAGTGGCTGATCCGAAGCTCACAAT
>JADYZI010000413.1 GCA_020853255.1 Acidobacteriota bacterium | reverse complement strand
TCCGTTGCGGGTTTTGGCTGCTTGGGATGCCACTGATGGACCGTTCCTGAACTCATCAGGAACGTCGAAAAGCCCGATGGGTCGGTGCCGGTTTGCGAGGTTCCCATCAGGATGGCATCGTAATCGAGTGTATCAGACCAACGTTCGGTGACGCCCTTTTGCTCGATCGGTGCGACCTGCATAGCAATTCCCAGTTTTGCTAGATCTTCCTGAACAACGGCCGCCATTAATTTGCGTGGTTCATTCTCGGCCGGTACGATAAGCGTGAATTCGATCCGGTTACCGGCGGCATCGAACAATTCAGGCTTCCCGCCGTGGTCACGGACCGCAAAGCCTGCATCTTTCAAAAGCGAGCGCGACCTTTCAAGATCGTATTCCTTTTTCGGCAGGTTCGGGTCGAGCCACACCTTATTTCCCGCGGGAACAAAGCCGTAGAGAGGCGTCGCGAGGCCTTGAAGCTGATTGGCGACGATCGAGTTCCGGTCAACGGCATAGGCGATCGCCTGACGAAAGCGCTTGTCGCTGAACCATTTGTACTTGGGCGTCGAGTCAAGAGGCTCACCGCTTTTTTTGGCAGTGTTCAAGTTGAACCAGATATGGTCCGTACCGAGGCCCGGGCCGGCATCATACGGCTTGACGGCGCCCTGCGCTGTTTTTAATGCTGCGTAATCCGACGAACGGATCCGGTCGGCAATATCGATCGTGCCTTGCTGAAGCTGGGCGATGGTGTTGTTTGGGTCCTTGACGGTCTCCAGGACTAGCGAATCGAGATAGGGAAGCTGCGTGCCTGCGTCGTCTTTTTTCCAGTAGTTCGGGTTTCGCTTCAACGTAACGCGTTCGCCGGCCTGGACGGAATCGACAACGAACGGCCCGCTTGTGACAACGGACTTCGGGTCCACATCGATCTTCATGCTTTCAGCCAGTTTGCCCGCCGCGAAGTCGGCATCGAGCGTGTGTTTTGGCATTACAGCAAGATTCTCAAGGTAATTTTCGACCGAGGCGATTTTTTCCGGAAAGATCAGCTGCATTTTGCGTGCGTCTACGACCTTTGCCTCGATCTCTTTACCGCCGACCAGCAGCGAATCGCGAAAGATCGGCGAAGCGGTGCGTTTGTCATAGATGCTTTTGAGAGTAAATTCGACATCTGCCGTGGTGATCGGTTGTCCGTCTGAGAATTTGAGTCTGTCGCGTAAGGTCAGGTCGAGCGTTTGGCCGTCGGGCCCGAGTTTGTACGATTCCGCGAGCATCGGCACATGCTCCTGCTTTGAATGGTCAAATGAAACAAGCCGGTCGTTCAGCAAAAATAGAGTGAGAATGACAGATGGTTCGTCATCCGCAAGATAATAATTCAGAGTTTTCACCGGGGCCGTCAGGCGATAAACCAGCGATCCGCCTCGCTTGCCTGTGGTTTGTTGCTGAGCATTATTCGTCGAGGTTGATGTTCCTTGCGGGCCACTGCACGATGCAAGCAAGAACAGGCAAATAACGGCCACTGGAATGCCCTGGATCAGGCGAATGGTTTTTTTCATATCGATCTAACTCCGGAATTCGATTTTGATGAAAGGATAGCGTGAGGGACTACGGTAAGAAGTTTAAGGGGTTTCATTTTGCAAATCAATCAGCGATGGTGAAGAATATCCAAGCGCCGCATCCCGCTACGGCCACGTCGGGCGCCGTTGTTCCACTGTGTTCAGGTTTATCGTCAGGAAAGCTACCCAGGGTGTATTGATGCTGCTAGTGGTATCGGTCATCGCGTTTGTCCTTCTTTCGTCGGCGGGCGGCGATTCCGTGTCTGCTTTGCGTGAGAATCCGCAGGTATCAGAAGAAACCGTTGAACGGCTGCGCAGCGTGTATGGGCTCGACCGGCCGCTGGCTGTTCGCTATGGGGCATGGCTGGCCGACCTGTTGCGGGGCGATATGGGCGAATCAATATCGATGCGGTCGCCGGTGAGCGGGCTTGTCTTCTCGCGGCTTATAAACACTCTTAAGTTGGGGGTGACAGGGCTTTTGATTGCTGTTGGATCTTCGCTAATACTTGCCTTGCTGGCGGCGCGGCTGCGGATCAAGTGGATCGACAGGGCAATAAGCCTGATCGTTCTCGTAACCGCGTCAACACCGCGGATCGTCCTGGCCCTGTTCGCTCTGGCTCTCACGGTCGCCCTTGCGGGCTCGGCGGCGGCGATACGGAATGATTCGTGGGCGGCGCTTTTTCTTGCCGCCATTGTGCTTGCATTTCCGCTGATGGCATTATTTCTTGGTCAGGCCGATAGCGAGTTAAAGCAGGTTGTGAAACTGCCGTTCATTCAATACGCTCGGGCAAAAGGCCTGAGTGAGACCGCTATCATATTTCGGCACGCTTTGCGGCCTGCATTAAATCCGCTGCTGACGATCTTTGGGCTTTCACTGGGTGCTCTGATCGGGGGCTCTGTGATCGTTGAGTCGATACTTGGCTGGCCGGGTGTCGGTGCACTTATGGTTTGGGCGGTTCGCGGCCGCGATGTGCCGCTGGTGATGGGTGTTGTCGTCATATCGAGCGCCGCCGTTTGGCTGGCCAATACACTGGCGGAATTGCTCCAGCTTGTGAACGATAAACGGATGCGCGACACCGAGATCGATAGATGAGTGAACAAGCGGCAGATCGTAACGCACGGCTTTTCCGACCGGCTCGCTTGTGTGCCGCCGCGGTGCTTATCGCTTTTGGGTTAGTCGTCCTTTTTGCCGGTTTTCTGGCGCCGTATGATCACACGGCGCAATCGCGCCAAGCGATCTCCGCTTCACCGTCCTCGATCAAGTTTCGTGACAGTGAGGGACATATTGTTCGTCCGTACATATTTGCCCGTCGTCTTGTCGATCCGCTCACATTCCAGTACGAAGAGGTCGAGACAGATCGCTATCCGATCGGTCTCATGGTCGAAGGCGAACCGTACGACTTGCTGGGCTTGATCCGCACGCGCACCCATCTGATCGGAATACTCGACCGCGACGCGGGCGCCCCGCGTCTTCACCTTCTCGGTACTGATTCGCTTGGGCGCGATCGGTTCTCGCGGCTTTTGATCGCGATCAGGTTTTCACTGCTCGTGTGCCCGCTTGGGGCGGCCTTGGCTTGTCTGCTCGGCATCCTCTTCGGGCTTCTGAGCGGTTACGCCGGGCGGTTCGTGGACACTATGATGATGGGGGCGGCCGATTCAATGCTGGCACTGCCGACACTGATACTTATACTTGCCGCGAGGGCCGCGTTTCCGCTTGAACTGCCGCCGATGCGTGCCGCATTTTTGCTTGTCGTGATCTTTGCCCTGACCGGATGGGCACCGATGGCCCGGCTTACCAGGGGAATAGTGCGGTCGCTGAAAGAAAGTGAGTTCGTGCTTGCTGCACGCTCGATCGGGCTGACCGAAATTCGCATAATGTTCCGCCACATTTTGCCAAATGCCGCTCCGGCCCTGCTCACGCAGGCGTTGATCATGCTGCCTTACTTTCTGTTGGCTGAGGTCGCACTTTCCTATCTTGGCGTCGGTGTTCAGGAACCCGAACCCAGCCTGGGCAACATGCTGGCCGCCGCAGGCGACGTGACGCAGCTCACCCGCCAGCCATTGTTGCTTCTTTCACCGGCCTTTGTGATATTTACTTTTGTTTTGGCTATTCGGCTTTTCGCCGGGGAAAGTTGGATCGTTGATCGCGAACGGGGAAGTAGCGGATAAGGTCTTATGCCTGGCCGGAGCGAATATGATCACAGGAACGACTTTTCCGATCCTCCGTTCGATCAAGTGCCGGGATCGGCCGATGCAAAATAAAATGGCCGCGATAATTCGCAGCCTCTAATGGAAAATGGTGCCGTCTAGAAGATTTGAACTTCTGACCTATCGCGTGTGAAGCGAGTGCTCTACCGCTGAGCTAAGACGGCAAATCGCTAGATGGACGGATCGTTCTCGTTGGCCTTTTCGCCTTCCTTGGCTTTTATACCACTGATAGCGGAACTTGTGAAGAAGAACCGATTGCCCGTTGCCGTAATGCCAGTCGCAACTTGGGGATCCGCCCAGATCTTGTATGATGCAGGGGCTGCGCTCGATGGATCTACGATCTCCATCGAATAAATATAGCCGTTCACCACCGGGGCGTCGCCGGCGTATTGTGAATCGAGAGCGCCCGATGCGATCAACTGATCAAAAGAGCCAAACTTTCCCCGGTTGCGCGATGCGTATTGGGCCTGGTACGTCCGCATTCGATCTAGTATCTGAGCGGCCGCGGTTTCGTTACCGGAACGAATCATTGCGCCCCACGCAAGGCTGCCGACGCCGATCAAAAGGCCGATGATGGCGATAACTATCATCAGCTCGATCAGGTTAAAACCTCGCTGATCTCTTAAACGATTGCGTAAATTCATATTATTGTGGCGAAAAACTCCTATCTTGGTATATCACGAATTTCGCGGGTTGAAGTTTCAAAATTTTA
>JADYZI010000412.1 GCA_020853255.1 Acidobacteriota bacterium | reverse complement strand
TAAAAGCAGCGGTCAGCTCGCTTGAGGACGAGGATCGGCTGATATTAAAGCTCTACTATTTCGATGGCCAGAAGTTGAAGGATATAGCCAGATTATTCGATTTTCACGAGGCGACGGCAAGCCGAAAACTGGTACGGATCCAATCTGAGGTACGAAAGGCCGCCGAACGTGATCTGCGTCAGAACCGCGGCTGGTCAGAGAAAGAGGTAAAACTCTACCTGTCCGACGCCGCGTCAAAACTTGATTTAAGCATGGAGAAATTGATGGGACTGCTTCTTGCGGCGGCGGCACTGCAAGGTTTGCTGCAGTAGCGCGTTCAGTAATATGGGATGGCCCGACGGGCATTAGCTCGTGAAACTGAGAAAATTAACTGGCACGGATGGAAACGGACTTCGACAAGGAAATAGATGCTCTTCTTCGCAAGGAGGCAACCGGACGGACTATCACTATAAGTGAGTTCCGCGACGGGCTTCATCTTGATGCGGACGAGATAGCCGCCTTTGCCGAAAAGCGCGTTCCGCCAGCCGTACGTAAGACGTTCGTAACGCATTTTGCCGGGTGTGACAGGTGCAGGAAGATCTTGGTCAACACCGCACAGCTCAACGCCGAAGAAAAGCGGGCCGTGGCCGCCGGCGTTGCCGCGCCTGTTGAAACCGCCTTGCCGTGGTACCGCCGGTTGTTCCTGTTTCCGCAGCTTGCCTACGTGATGGGTGGACTTATTGTTCTGTTCGCGGGAATTATGGGCCTATCGGTCTTGACCAGGTCGTATCTGACTGGCGAGTCAGATATTTCCCGGACTGCAAATGTCTCAGGGCGTAGGCCCGAGAGTGCTCCCACGACGGCTCCGGCCACAAGCAGCAATTCATCAATGAACACAGCGGCAAATGGGGCAAACACCGTGGCAAATGCTCCGGTGATTGGTGAAACGGCAGTCCCGGCTGACGACACGGCCGGCGGTGGGGCAGGCTCGAAGCAGGGCCCCAGCAGTCAGGTGGATGAAGTTTTTGCAAAAGACGCCCAGCCGCAGGCAGCCGCACCTCAGCCGCCTCCGCCTGCAACCGAAGCCGTTCCGATGCGTAGCCGCAAAGTGCCGGAATCCCAGCTCAAGCCAGAACCGGAGCCCGACAGGACATCTGAGGAACAGAAGGCCGTGTCCGTTGCTCAACCTTCGGGTAGTCCGCCTGTTGCGAAGGAATCAGAACGAAGCGACGACCGGCAACTCAGCAGCGTCCGAGAGTCCCGGCCCAAAATGGCCCGCAAGGAAGACCAAACAGGAGCACCGAAAAAAGAGGCATTGTCTGCTCCCTCAGGTGCCGGAGTTTCGGCCGCGACGGTCCGAAAATACGTAGGCGGCCGCACATTTGAACTCAAGCAAGGTGTTTGGTACGACACCACCTTTCGCGGGCAAGCCACAGTTAACGTCCGACGCAATACGAAAGAATATCGCGGCCTCGACAGCGGCCTTCGGAGCATTGCGGATTCGTTTCTCGGCTCGGCCGTCGTCACAGTATGGAAAGGGAGCGTATACCGAATTCAATGATCATGGCGATCAGACCGAAAAGGTTTGAAGCCGGTTCTACTTTTGCGAGGTCATATCATCGATCGTGAAAAATGCAACGGCCGGATCGTGATCTGAGAAGCGTTCCTGCCTTGCGGCATCGCCGCGATAGCTTTCGGGATAGTCAGCGTTGAGCCGGGCATAACCAAATCCGCGAGTATGCTTGCGCATATTCTCAGTGATGATCATGTGATCAAGCACCTGCGCATTCCCGTCAAAAATGAACGAATATCGCTGCGGCTCGGCGATCGCATTTACCAAGTCGATAAGGTCCGGGTTGACAAGATCGTCAGACGGCATCAGCAGAGCATCTTTTCCGGACGGTTTGCCAATGATCGTCCCGATCTGGTCTAGAATGCCGTCACTGAATTGATAGGAGTTAAAATCGCCGATCAGGACGATCCTCTCTTTGGGGTCGGCCTTCTGGCGCGATTGAACTAGCTTGGCCAGAAACTCAGACTGCAGCTTCTTTTTCAGCCGGACATTCTCCATCTGCTTCGGGTCATTGTAGCCGCTGTAGGATTTAAGGTGATTGACGATCACTGTGAATTCGAACGGCTTTCCCGCCCTAGCGTCCTCGATCGACGCCCGAAGCATCAGCGGCGGCCGGTCGTTCAGAAATGCTTCCTCCTTTGTTAGCGGATTTTTGTATTTCTCATCTTTACCGAGCTGCTTGATCTCGATCACTTTGGTCCGCGAGGTCTTTACCAGAACACCGTTGTCAATGCCTCGGCCATCATTGCCCTCTACCAAAAACGCCTCATATTTCGGGTCTGGCTTGCCTGCCGCGATCGCATCGGCGTTGATCTTCGACGCAAGCCGCTTCACGGCGTTGATGTTCTCTGCCTCGACAACGCCGATCACATCGGGCATCTGCATGAAGTCGCGTATTGCCCGCGAGATCTTTTCCAGGCGCCGGTCGAAGGCTTCCTTTTCAACTACATCTTCCCTGATTCCTGGATCG
>JADYZI010000411.1 GCA_020853255.1 Acidobacteriota bacterium | reverse complement strand
TGATTTTACGGTCAAGGCCGGCATCTATTCACAGGAAATGAAGGGCGGTTTTGAAGGCATTTATCAGCAGAATGCAAAGGATAGCTTAGGCGAAACGGGCAAAGAAACATTTGAGGCCGTCAATTTCTTGAAGTCAGCCAATCCCGGCCAATACAGTGCGGAGAACGGGGCCGTTTACCCAAACACGCAGTTCGGCCGGTCGATGCGGCAGATAGCCCAGTTGATAAAAGCGGGCGTCGGCCTGGAAGTAGCGTTTACCGACACCGGCAACGACATCCGCTGGGACACGCATACGGGCCAGGGCGGCTCACGCGGGCAGCTTGCCAACTTTTTGCGGACATTCAGCCAGGCGATCGCGGCGTTTGCGACCGACCTCGGCAAACGAATGGACGATGTGCTGGTTCTGACCATGTCCGAATTCGGCCGTACGGCCCGTGAAAACGGTTCACGAGGCACCGACCACGGACACGGTAACGCGATGCTCGTACTCGGCAACACCGTAAAGGGCGGCAAGGTCTATGGTGACTGGAAAGGCATGCGTAACGACCAGCTCAACGAAGGCCGTGACCTGGCCGTAACGACCGATTTCCGCGACGTATTTGCCGAGGCGGCCAGCCGACATTTGGGCGCTAAGGACCTGGACAAACTTTTCCCGAAATACACCGCAAGAGTGGCAAACTTCCGGGGTTATTTAGGATAGTTTAACCACAGAGTCACTGAGGCACAGAGGTAGAAAAAGTTTTCTCTATCTCTCTCTTTCTGCGCCTCTGTGGTTTGATATTCTTTAGCGGTGTTCAAAACCCGCAGCACAAAGCCCGAGCGGATAGACACGGGCGATCATACACCAGAAGAATACGCGACTTTCTTGCGTGAGATCCGGTTTATAAACCAGCGGTTGGGCGACCGGGCGGCTCTGGACAAGACGTTGCTTGTTGAGATATCGAGGCTTGATCTAAAAGAGTTCAGTGTTCTCGACGTCGGTGCAGGGAGCGGCGAATTGCTAGGTGTTATAGCTGAATTTGCACGTTCAAATGGCCGCAATGCACGTCTGGTCGGCCTGGATCTGAACGAACTTTCAATAAATGAGGTTGCGGCGGAAGGCCTAAGGTTAGCGGAGATTTCACCCGTTCAGGGAAATGCTCTTTGCCTCCCGTTCGACGACAATACATTCGATTACGCGATCTGTTCCCTGTTCACCCACCATCTGACCGATGAACAGATACCGGTCGTGCTAGGCGAAATGTCCCGCGTCGCAAGCCGCGGCATCGTCGTCATCGACCTTGAACGAAGCGCCGCAGCCTGGTTCCTTTATCAAGTCTTTTGTCTCGCCTACCGCATCAGCCCGCTCGTCCGTCAGGACGGCTCGCTCTCGATCAGAAAGGGATTTACATGCGATGAAATGACAGAGATCGGAAGCGCATCGGGCCTAACTTCCGTAAAGATCGAAAGACACCGTCCGTACCGGGTGGTTCTAAGCTCTTTCATTTAGCCAACATCGCCGACATTTTTTCGTGGATGAGGTTGATGGCCTTCAGCGGACGGATCATCACTTTGAATTTGATTATCTGACCGGTTTCATTCCACCTGATCATATCGACGCCGTTAACAATAATACCGTCGATCGTCGTCTCGAACTCAAGCACCGCTTCGCTCTTGCCAACGATCTCGCGGACATACTTGAACGATTCGTTACCAAAGACGCACACCGCCGCTGACAAATACTTTGTCGTTACCGCCTTCCCGACCTGCGGGGTGTGTACGACCGGCGAGTAGAAAACCACGTCATCCGCCAGCAATTCACCCAGCCTGTTCGCATCGCGAGTGCGGACGATGTTGTGCCATGTTTCGATGGCTGTTGGTACCATTTGAAGTTAGTCTCCCAACTTGCGCATTTCTGAATTTATTCGCTCAAGCACGCCCGGCTGTTCGCCTTCGAACTGTTGATACTTTTGCAGGTCTTTCTCAGTGAAATCGACGGCAAGTTGAAGATGGCCGCAATGGACGCAGCCGTAAGCACGAATCTTACGAGTTCCAAGACCGAACATAGTTTTCCAGGCTGAGACATCATCGATCTTGAATTCAGGCGAGCCGCCGTTGGTGTCGACCACCGTTCCGGCAACGATCGCGCTGCTTCCACATGCTAGACAGTTCATTTCGAGCTCCTTTGTGAAAAAGTCCAATATAGGCCTCGACGAGGCGGAAACACGACCGGTAGGGAGTGTGCCCCATCCAAGTCTAAAGTCCAAAACGAAAACCGTCTGCAGGCACGACGACTTAGGACACACGACTCTCGACTGCCCCGGATGCACACTCCCTACCTGTCGTGTTTCTGCCTATTCCATGTTTCGCAGCCGGAGACGGAGGGCCTGGAGTTTGATGAAACCTTCGGCATCGTGTTGGTCGTAGGCGCCGGCGTCGTCTTCGAAGGTTACTACGCGTTCTCTATACAGCGAGTTTGGCGATTTGCGGCCGGAGACGATGGTGTTGCCTTTGTAGAGCTTTAGGCGAACGTCGCCGTTTACGGTTTCCTGGGTTTGGTCGATCATTGAACGGAGGATCTCGAACTCAGGTGCGAACCAGAAACCGTAATAGACGGATTCGGCGAATTTTGTGCCTAAGCTGTCGCGGAGGCGCATCACTTCGCGGTCCATTGTGATCGATTCAAGGGCGCGGTGGGCGGTTTGCAAAATAGTGACGCCGGGCGTTTCGTAAACGCCGCGCGATTTCATACCGACGAAGCGGTTTTCGACCAGATCGACGCGGCCGATGCCGTGTTCGCCGCCGAGGTGGTTTAGCTTCGAAAGCATGTCGACCGCGCCGTATTTTTCGCCATCGATGGCAACAGCCTCGCCTTTCTCGAATGTCAAAACAATTTCCTGAGCCTTATCGGCCGCTGTTTCCGGCGATTTTGTCATCAGAAAAATATCTTCGGGCGGAGCGGCCCACGGGTCTTCGAGAATGCCGCCTTCGTATGAAACGTGCATCAGGTTGCGGTCCATCGAATAAGGCTTTTCGGCTGTCGCCGTAACGGGAATGCCGTGCTTTTGGCAATAGGCGATAAGATCGGCTCGGCCCTTGAATTCCCAGTGCCGCCACGGAGCGACGACCTTGATATCGGGCTGAAGTGCGTAATAGGTCAGCTCGAAACGCACCTGGTCGTTGCCCTTTCCGGTCGCTCCGTGAGCGACGGCGTCGGCACCTTCTTTTTGCGCGATCTCGATCTGCCTTTTTGCGATCACAGGCCGGGCGAGCGATGTACCGAGCAGATAAACGCCTTCGTACAAAGCATTTGCCTTTACGGCAGTCCAGACAAAATCCTTGACGAATTCTTCCCGCAGGTCCTCGACGTATAATTTCGATGCACCGGTCGCCTTCGCCTTTTCCTCAAGTCCGCTCAGCTCATCGCCCTGGCCGACATCGGCGC
>JADYZI010000410.1 GCA_020853255.1 Acidobacteriota bacterium | reverse complement strand
CCCCGTCGCGAACCTTTACCAGGATGTACGTGCATTTGTCATTGACCTCAAGGGCTTCCTGCATCGCCGCAAGCGAGATCTTTATACGCGACCCGGAAGGCGGCGAAAATACGCCGACGACTTTATATGGCTTATTGCCGAAAAGTTCTATGGTATCGCCAAGCTTTAGATGATCGTCGCGCATCTGACGTTCGTCCACGATGGCCTCATCATGGGCCTGCGGCGCGCGTCCCTCGATCAGCTCCATTTCGTTCATCGCGGCGAATTGTTCCCAAATAATGCCGTCAAGCTGCTGTATGCCGAAGCGGCCTTTTGAACTTGGAGTTATATAGCGGCCGACCGGCGTGGTCGACTGAACGCCCTCGATCTGATCCAGTTTTTCGACATAGGCTGTGCTGACATTCAGCGTCGAACTTGTCAGGTCCATGCCGCCGGGCCGGCTGAAGACGATCTCGGCCTTCCAGTTCGTCGCCCGCTTTGCCATTTCCTGCGTCATCCCACGTGCCAAGCCGGTAAAAAGTACGACCAGCACAACGCCGAGGGCTACGCCGATCACGCTGATCAGCGTGCGAAACGGACGCACCTTGAGGTTTGCAACTACTAGTTCGAGCATCTATTCGGAAAGTGCCATTTCCTCCAATGCATCGCTAGCTTCCGAAATGCGCTTGACGACGTTCTCACGTGCAGATGAGTCGAGTTCGGCGAGGCGGGACCGGAGCATTTTTATCCGGCCAAGATTTGATTCAAGTACGAGCAACTCAGTTTCGAGAGCTTCTTCGAGCGTGTCGTCCTCCTCAATTACCGGACTTTGCGTATCCACTTTTCCAAAAAACTTTCCGCGTTCGGCCCCTGACAGGTCATATTCTTTACGCATCGATCTCTCCTTCCTCATATATTTCGCGTTCAGACCTTGTTGACCTTCTTGCCGTAATGATACGGATTTTATCATCTTCGTATGTATGTGCCATAATTATCAGCCTTTGTTTGACTGACATTCCGATCGTAATATATCGATTTTCCGTGACCGAATGATCCGGGTCGGAAACCGATGCGTGTGCCGGATCATCGAAAACGGTTGCGGCTTCGCTGAAATCGACCTTGTGTTTCGCGGCGTTGATCCGATTTTTGCGAGCAGACCACTTGATCTTGATCATTCGAGCACTCCCTTCACGAAGTCGAACTTCTTCGCTTCGTCGATATCGGTAAACAGCTCGCGCCGTTGTTGAAAGTCGGCGTAAATTTGATCGTACGTGGCGAACAATCGGTCGGTGGAAGCTTCCCGCGTATTTGCCCTTGCCGTCTTGAGCGCTTTTTCGATCTTACTTTTACGCAGGGGCTCATCCGCGACGATCTCGCGGATCGCGTCAGCAAAGTTCTCTCCAGTCGGTGTTACGAGCCACGCGTTCTCGTTCGTTGCGTATGAGAGTATCCCGCCGGCATTTGGGGCAACGGTCGGGACGCCTGAGGCCATTGCTTCGAGCGGTGCGATGCCGAATGGCTCCTTTGGGTTTGGATGGACAAAGATGTCGGCGTTTGCGTAGTAGTTTGCAAGCGTTTCCTTGTCCAAATGACCAAGCTGAACCGCCTTGCCGGAAAAATACTTGTCGGTTTTGTCCTGAAGCCAGCCCGCTTTTGGGCCGGCACCGGCGATGAGCAGCCTATAGTCGCTGTCGGTGTCTTGAGCGAGGACCTTCATTAGATCAACCAGCAGGCCAATATTCTTTTCGGGCGAAAGCCGTCCGGCATAGAGAAGAATGACAGCCCCTTCAGGAATTCCTGACCGTTCGATCATCTCGCGCCGGACGTCATCAGAGATACGCTCCGGCGTAAAATGTGCCGGATCGACACCGCGGGGGCAAACGAAGATGCGTTCCCCAACTGGAACTCGCGGTGCCTTAAATGTACGCCAGCACCAGTTAAAAAAACGCCCGCTTCGGCGCTGGTTCATTTTCGGGGAGACCGAGCTATAAAATTCTTCTGCCGTGTAAACCGAGTTTGCAATATGGTAATCAAAATTCGGCATTGTATAGTTGCCGATCAGACGCCGGGCGAACCATTTTCCAATTCGTCCGCCTGTGAGAAACGCCTCAATATTGTCATCCATCCGTTCGCAGGAAAAATGGACAAGCATCGGACGGCCAATTTTCTTGAAATGATCTGTGCGGATCATCACACCGAGGAGGCTCAAGGTATATTTGTCTGTCACCTCTATCATGTCTGCCTTTTCTTCAAGCAGGATGCGGCGGATGATCGAATCCTTGATCATATACTGCCACGGCATCATGATCCGGTATCGTTTGTCGACGATAGGCGAGTATTTTGCAGGCACGTAATAAATCCGGGCAAAGGGATTTACGTCTTCAACTGACTCCGTTTGGCCCGGGACGATAAGGCGAACATGACGGCGGCGTCGCTCCGCCGCGGCCATAAGATTATTGAAACTGGTGCTGATGCCGCCGGAGTTCTTGTGGTAGTAATTGGTAATATGGATCGACTTTATGGGCTGAGCCATTTTCTTATATTCGAACGTTCAAGATCTGGGGTGAACCTCAGGCTTCAGAAATAAACTCCTTTGAAAAATTGAAATCCTTGGCTGCGGCCTTGTAAATATATACGTCAGGATTCCGCGAAAATTCAGCAAACATCTCATCGTACGAGCGGTAAAGATCGATAACCGACGTGGCCCAATCATACTTGCGAGCGGTTTCAAGGGCGTTCTGAATTTTGGCGTTTCGCCGGGCATCATTGCTGAACAGGTCGTCCAACGCCGAGGCAAAGGACGTTGGGTCCGTCTTGCACAGCCAGGCATTGGCATCGCTAGCGTACGAAAGTATTCCGCCTGAATCGGGAGCAGCGACGGGCAGGCCCGATGCCATCGCTTCCAACGGGGTTATGCCAAATGGCTCACGCGGGTTCGGATGGATGAATGCATCGCAATTTGCAAAAAGGTCCGCCAGTTGATCAGCGTCATTAACGTGGCCGAGCATGCGGGTCTTGCCCGGAGCGGCCTGCTCGCATTCAGCCCGCAGTTTTTCCTGGTCGGGCCCCGCACCGGCGACAAGAAGGCGAAAATCAGGAATGCCTGACCGCAGCAGATGTTTTATTATTCGCGGCAGAAGGGACACATTCTTTTCCGGCGAAATTCGGCCTGCGTAAAGAAGGAGCTTCGCCGAAGTCGGCACGTCATTTTCGCGGCATATCCGTTCTCGCTTTTCCGCACTTTTCCGCTCCGATGAAAACCTTTCAATATCAACGCCGCATTGATTGACAAATATTCTTGCGGACGACGGGGCTTTTGGCGTCCTGAGCAGACGCCAAAAAAAGTTTTGCAGGCGGCCGCTCCCGGCGGCCTCGGGTGCGGTGGCCTCACGAAGTTCACCCGCGGTATAGTCCGAATTTGTCAGGTGAAAATCGAACATCGGAAAGAGATAGTTGCGGATGTATGCCTGACATAATCTTTTCGATGTACGCCCGCTGGAGATAAATGCGCCGACGTTGTCATCCATTCGTTCGCACGAGAAGTGAACAAGCATTGGGCGCTGCTCAGAAATGTTCATTATTCCCTTTCGAAGCAGTCCGGCCATCAGGCTCAAGGTGTACTTTTCACCGATCTCGATCATGTCCGGCCTTTCGTCTCGGAGGATCTTTTTGATCGGTGACTGATCAAGAAAATACGTCCGCCAGGGCAAGAGAATGCGATACCGTTTGTCGAAGATGGGTGAAAATCCGGCCTTCACATAATAGATACGTCCGAATTGTCCGACGTCTTCGACCGCATCGTTCTCGCCCGGAACGATCAACCGGACATGACGGCCGTGCTGATTCGCCCCTTCAAGAAGCTTATTGTACGCCGTGCTGATGCCGCCCGAGTTTTTGTGATAGTAGTTGGTAATGTGGACCGATTTGATCGCCATTTCACGCCCTGCTTGTTAATTTCTTTCCCGTTGCCTGAGAAGTTTCGACCCAACTGCGACAACCAATGTCCAGACGAATAGCGTCACGAATGCACCGATGGTGGCCGTCCACGCCCATGACCATTTTCCGCGAAAGAGGCCGAGAACGGAACCGATGCTGACCGCGAACAGGCACATGATTCCGGCAGCCTGTGCAAGTTTCTGTTCACCGGCGAGACGGATAATGAGCAATGGCAGATAGGTGAGAAATTCCCAGACTAGAAATGGGATCTTCTTAAAATCGGCCCAAAGGGATTTTGTTTCCTGCCCGGCCCCGACCAACAAAACACCGTGGCGCATCGCGAAAAGATTGAACATTGCCGAAAGTGCCGAAAACAGCACCGAGAAAGCGAAGGCCCACTGTCTGCCGTTATTTTGCGATCCGGGCAGAATGCCGTGGAAGTATACTTCCTGAACGTAGTGGGTAGCATATTCTACCGCGTGGCTTATTATGGGCAGCGTTACCGTCACGAACAGTGTTGCCAACCATGCCGGCGCTGCATGACGGAATGATTGGACGATCGACCCGGAAGCGCCCGATGTGAAAAACCTGAATGCCAGTTCGACGGCGGCGGCCGTCAGGGCGGCCCGCATGTTCTCTTTGGCGGCCTGATAAACAGTGAAGTAGAAAGAGGCCCGCAGCACGGCGCCGATCAGGGCCGATTTCCAGTTCCAGCGAGTGATTATCTGGAGCGGGTGCGAGACAAGGCTCCGCAGGACCTCGCCGAGCGGTATCTCAACGTCGTGGACCTGCTCGATGTCATCGGCGTCGGTGACTGATCGGTGAATTTCTTCAAACGCTGTCATTACCCTGATATCTTCTGTCGCGCAGGTCGTATGCCGTCCGGTATCCGACATATACCGATTCAAAGACGGCGTCCCATGACTTTGCCATCGCGGTTTCGCGGGCGGCCTTTTTCATCCGTGAAAGCTCTTCCGGATCATCCATCAACCGAACAGTATACTCGACAAACTCTGCGAGGTCTTTTGCGATGAAACCTGTCTGGCCCGGTTCCACAAGGAATTTTGGCCCGCCGACATTCGTCACGATCGACGGAACACCCGAGGCAAAGGCCTCCTGGGTCACATTGCCAAACGCGTCGGTTTTCGAAGGAAATACGAAGAGGTCCATATTCGCGTAGGCGCGCGAAAGCTCGTCGCCGTCAAGAAAACCAGGCAGTTCGGCGTGCTGCATATTTTCTTCAAGAAATTTTCGCTCGCTGCCTTCGCCAATTATAAGGAATTTAAAATTAGACTTGCCGCGGGCGATCAATTCACGCTCAAGATCAGCGAGCAAGCGCACGCTCTTTTCAGCACGAAGCCGTCCGACAAAACCGATGCGGAACACATCATCGTTGAGGGTGCGGTGTGCGGGCGAGAATTTTTCGGTATCGACGCCTCGAGACATTATCTGCGAGCGTCGATGGGTCCCGGATGCAAGAATGTCGATCAATTCCTGATTAGGGGCAAGAACCACCTTCGGCATCTTGTAATAGAATACGGCGCCGTCAAGGATACGCTTTTCCGCAAATCCGGTGACTCCGCTCACCATCGACGAGGGAAGAAATCGCAGCATTTTAGCCAGCCGGTGGGCCGCGAACTCGTGAAGGTTTGTGTGCCAGGAACCAAGTATCGGTATTTGATGCTTCCAGCCGAGGTATGCGCCGACGATACTTATATCATTCAGGCCCGTGATGTGGATCACGTCCGGCTGGAATTCAAGAAGCTGCTTATTTATCCTGCCCGCGTACCGTTGAAAGAACGGGTCGTAGGCGAGTTCTTCGTCAAGCGAAAACGAAAACGGCGAACGCTTAAGCGTCATATACGTGACGCTTCCGTCTTGCCATGTCTCGCTTTTTTTTGCGGCGTGAATGCAGAGGTACGGAAAATTTTTTCGCTTTGCGAATGCGACAAGTCGCTGACTGGTCATCGCGGCCCCGTTCACTTCGAGATACGAGTCAGGAAAAAATGCGATGCGTAACTGGTTTTGTGTTGAATCGTTCAAAAATGCACTAAAGGCAGAAACACGACCGGTAGGGAGTGTGCATCCTGTCGCCGATGAGGCACACTCCCTATTGGTCGTGTTTCCGCCTGTATCCAATAGCTAGCTTTCGGTAACTGTATCGCGTCCAAGACCGATTGCGATGTCATCAAGGTCCGGTATCTCAAATTTCGTTCGCGCGACATCTTTCGGCACACGGTCTTTTTTCTTTCTCGCTAATCGAAAGGCCGGACGCATTGTCGGGCTGCCGAGAAATCCGAGCGTCCAGATTGCCGCGCGCAGCCAGGTCGGGCCGCCAAGGCGCCAGCCGTGGCCGGAAAGAGAAACCAGTCCTTTTTCGTCGCCAATATCAAAGAATACGCGGTCGAACCATTTCTGCCGCCCTTCGATAAAATCCGGATAAAGTTTCAAGATCTCTGAGAACGACTGCATCTGGCGCGAGTGCAGCGGCTGTTCGTACTCAGGCATCAGGACGACCTCGCTGCGTTTGTCCACGCGGATCTCTTCAACAAATCCTTCAAAGGTATCTGCGTTGGTCAGATTTATCACAGTGTTCGGCTTGCAGCCGTGACGGTCGCCGCCGGTGGCAAGCGGAATTCCGAGAGCCTCGGCCATCTCAATGACACGCTTGTTCTCAGACCACGAACGGAAGCCGTTGACCTCAAATGCGTGTATCCAGCGGCCGTGACGCTTGATAAAATCCTTTAATAGCGCTTCGTGCCGCTCGGCCCCGACCAATTCGATGTCCCAGATCGGATGATTGAGAATCACCAACACGCCCGGCAGGTCGTTGAGCATGGCGAACATCTCGGTCAGCTTTTCGTCCGTCGGATCGTCACCAAAGGTGTAATCAAGAAGCGTTTTCGTTATCTCGACAGCGCTCGCTTTTGGTAGATTGTGAACGCCGACATGAAAGAATCCGTAATCGAACGGAACCGTCCATTCGAGTGAAATAGGCGCCTTGTGATTCTCCTGCTTTTCGTTTATCTCAACGCAGGCGTGGATGCTGTCATGATCAGTGACCGAAACGATCGGGTCCAGGCCCGCTTCCGCGATCTGGCCGCTCTCTATCTCATAAACCGAATGCCCCGACATCGGCGGCGACCAATAGGCAGTTGAAAAATCGATCCCTTTGCCTTCCTTGGCAAGATACTTTTCCCGCTCCTTGTGCCAGAAAAAGTTGATTATTGGAAGCTTGTCCGCGTAGTGCGGAATGAAGTCAAGCATTTCCTTTGAGTGTTCCGTGTGGCAATGGAGAGAAACACCAGTTCTTGCCCTGTCCGAAAGATCCTGCGAACGGGACAATATATGAAGCTGTGTTCGTTTTAGGTCCATAGTGTTCTCCGTCAGACCGAGTTCACCAAACTTAATAACCTAACAAATCGAGGAATATAAGTAAATTCCAGCTCAGTAGGTCAGATAACAGGCGTGAGTTTCCCTACCGCGGCCGAGAAGTGGCCCGAGGGTTTGATGCGATATCTTATATCAAGATGGCATGGATTAACAGGCCGATCGGGCCATTTATATCCGGCCACGGTGCGCGGCTTTCACAGGAACCTTAGCACGCGTAGTCTAGTGAACTGTTACAGTTGGATCATAAGTACCTTTGTGCACTTTGTGTCTTTAACTTGGTGAGCTTTGTGTTAAGAAAAAACCGTTAACACAAAGGCCTCAACTGGAGGACACCAAGTTCGCGAAAGGATCAGAGAAGGGTAAAAACTACTTCCAAACCATCTGTAACGATCCACCGGTTCCTACCGTACAGCCGATCGCGTGCCGTATTCATTGGTGAGAATTAAATCTCGGATCGTCTTGAAAAATTGTCATAAATGCATCTAAGGCGGTGTATTGGATGTAGAAACGAGGTAATTCTCTCATCCAATTACAATAGGAGAATATTTATCAATGAGTTGGCTATATTCAATTTTCTTTGCGGGCCTGATCTTTTCGGCGAGCGGTGAAGCGGTCAAGCAAGGCGGTCCGGCAACACGGGCCGAGGCCGTACACGCCGTTACAGCCCAGGGCGACGAGCAGGAACGATTCGAGCAGTCGTATCCATTCACCGCGAACGGCCGCGTCAATGTGTCGAATATTAACGGTTCGATCACCGTCGAGGCATGGGATAAGAACGAAGTGCGTCTTGAAGCTGTTAAGACCGCCGACACGAAGGACGCTCTCGCGGAAGTTCAGCTCAAGATCGACGCTCGGCCGGATTCGTTCAGCGTCGAGACGGATTACGACGACTGGCGCCGCCGCCAGAATGGATGGAAGAACCACGGAAAACTACAGGTTCAATTTCGATTGTCGGTCCCGAGAGGTGCGGTTTTGGATGATATCGAGACGGTCAACGGTTCTGTGACCGTATCGAATTTCACGAACCTGACCAAAGTTTCGGCGGTAAACGGCAATGTTATTGCTTCTAATCTTCGCGGAACGGCAAATCTTTCGACGGTGAACGGAGAGGTTGCGGCCGATTTTGAACGGCTCGAGACTGGCACCCGGATCTCGCTCAGCACGGTCAACGGACGCGTGAACCTGACGCTTCCCTCGGACGTAAATGCGACGATAAAGGCCGACTCACTAAACGGAGATATTCGTAACGATTTCGGCCTGCCCGTTCGCAAAGGCCAGTATGTTGGCCGTGATCTTTACGGCCGCATCGGAAGCGGCGATGTACAGGTTCGGCTCGAAAGCGTGAACGGCCCGCTAACCGTTCAGCGCAGGAATGATGGGAAAGCACCGAATCCGGCGACGGACCTGCTGAAGCAGAAAGGAAACGACGACGATCGGGATTGGGATACTGATAGCTCGCGGCGATTCAACACCGACAAAATAAACAAAGAGATCGCAAAAGCAACAAGAGATTCGGCAAAAGCTGCGCAGGCCGGTATCGAGGTCGCGATCCCTGAACTTGCGAAGATTCCCGCCGAGATCGAGAAGATCAGGGTCGAAAGCTTCGAGAATCTAAAGGCCAATGATGAAAAGTTCAAGATCAATGAGGCCGAGATCAACCGGAAAGTTAATGAGGGGCTCCGAAGGCAGCAGGAAGCCCTTTCAAACATGCGCCGCATTCGCTGGACGGGCCGGAATCCGCAGATGGTGAAGAAGGTCAATTCATTTCCGGTCAAAGGTGTTCCCAAAGTGACCGTTGACGCCAAAGGCTGCTCGGTGACGATCAGGGCGTGGGACAAGAACGAAGTGAAATATGTATTGACCGAGATGGCCGACCGCCGTCAACCGCCCGTGACGGTTGCGGAAACAGCGACCCCAACCTCGGTTACGTTGAAGATCCTGAATAATGACGATGCCTCCCGCGATATGTACTTTGACGGAGACGCCGAATCGGTGCGAATCGATGTATTTGTCCCGCGAAAGGCGGATCTGAAGGTCGTTTCAAATGGCGAGATCAGGCTTGACGGCGTTTCGGGCGAGATAGAATTAAACGGTGTCGATGAGGCGATCGACGTTCGCAATGCCGAAGGGAAACTCACCGTGGCCGCCGCTGACGCCCAGGTGCGGATCATCGGATTTACCGGCGAACTCGATTCAAAAGTGGCCGACGCCGATGTTTACCTCGAAGGAAATTTCTCGCGTATTACAGGCCGTGCCGGAAACGGCAGATTTATTCTCACCGTCCCGGAAGCCTTCAATGCAGACGTGACATCCAATCTCGAAGCCCTGACCGTTGAAGACATGGCCGCGCCAAAGGAAGTTAAAGAAGGGCAGTGGCGGTTTGGCTCCGGCGGGCCGAAACTCAACTTAAGCCTGGATGACGGCGAGATCCGATTCAGGAGCGCGGATACACTAAGCAAATAACTGAGCCGAGGGGGCACGGTCCTTAGGGACAAGTTTTGAAGCCTTGTGACTTTCCCGGCGTTATAGTCATTCAGAACCTGCCATTCGGTAGATGAATTTTTGGTAAACCATTTCTTTTCCTGCGGGTTTTTGGCGCCTGTGTCTGGCGTCTGCGAACCCAAAGGCTTTACCGCAGGCCCCAACTGCATCTTGATAAATACCGACATGAAGAATTTATTTGCCGTCTTAATATTGCTGTCATCGATCCTGTGCGTAAATGCCCAACCGAGTTCCGCCGTAGTTCAATCAGGCAATTCGGTTGTTGAGGTAAAAAGGGACGATCCGCCGAAGAAGTCCGCCGTCAAGATCCCGTCCGAAAAGGCCAATCCCGTCAGCGTGCCGAAAATTTCTCAAGGGCTAACCATCGACGGGAAGATCGACGAAGAGCTCTGGAAGAATGCCGCCGTTTTCAAGGATTTTTACCAGGTTCAGCCCGGCAACAACATTGCGCCTTCGAAGCCGACCGAGGTTTTGATGATGTATGACGAGAAGAATCTCTACATCGCATTCAAATGCTGGGATGAAAAGGACAAGATCAGGGCAAGTGTGGCAAGCCGCGACGGCGTGTTCGGCGAGGACAATGTCCGCGTTTGGTTAGATACTTACGATGACCAGCGGCGGGCATACGTACTTGGTTTCAATCCGTTGGGAATTCAGCAGGATGGCATATATTCCGAAGGGCAGGAGCAAGGTGCGGATTTTTCTGTCGATATCGTGATGGAATCAAAAGGCGTGATCGAAGATTGGGGATGGTCGGTCGAGGCAAAGATCCCGTTTAAGTCTCTTCGAT
>JADYZI010000409.1 GCA_020853255.1 Acidobacteriota bacterium | reverse complement strand
GACGCGGGCCACCATGTGCCGACCTGCGGATCGATGGCGAGCCACGGCAGCCGCAAAAGCAGCAGCCAAAGCAGCAAACAGACAAACAGAACGCGTGCCGCGAAGGCCGCCGTCGGCCGCAGAAGCATCCCCACACCGCAGCCGATGTAAACAAGATCGGAGAAATACGCGAACATCTGCGAGACGGGCATCGACGCAGGCACGGGCTCCCAACCGGGGCCGAATGTTCCATTTACCAGCCCGATCATCCCGAGCCCGATCAAAACGAGCGCAAAGACGACCCGACTTGCCGCTACTGTCCGCATATATTTGCCTCCCGCCAAGTTTCCCGAAAGACGTCCGCAACCATTCCGCCTCGTGAAATGGCCGCCTGGACTTGCCGATCTTGTTGGTATTGTCTAAATCGGTGGGTTAGATGCCGCTTGTCGTGCTATTGGTTTGTTCGCCGGACTGATCAGGCCCGATCTAAAAAAGCTGCGGGAGCCAGAACCGGAAAAAGCCTGCAATTCCCCCAGCCAGAACAACCCATAGAACGTCGACCTTGAACGTGAAAAGGGCAATAAAGGCGGCAAGGCTGACGAAAACCGCAAACACGTTGATGTCGGCCAGCGAAGTACTGGGCGAGATCACAGTAATGCCGAAGACCAACGCAAGATTTAGGATGACCCCAACGACGGCAGCGGTGACGCCCGAAAGTGCTCCCGTGAGCGAGACATTTCCACGAAGTTTTTCGATATATGGGGCGCCCAGGAATATAAACAAAAATGATGGCAAAAACGTCGTATATGTCGCGACCAGGGCTCCGATGACGCCGCTGGTAAGCTGGCTAATCCCGTTGGGGGGATTATTCCAACCGGCGACAAAGCCTATGAACTGTAGCACCATGATCAGCGGTCCGGGTGTGGTTTCCGCGAGTGCAAGGCCATCTATCGCCTGTGCCGGGCTGAGCCAGTTGTAAGGGTGCTCGGTTACCGCTTGAGTGACATATGCCAAAACTGCATAAGCCCCGCCAAAGGTCACAAGTGCGGAAACAGAAAAGAAACGATATTGCTGTGAAAAGATGGACGCGGATCCGGTCGATACGGCTATGAAAACGAAAGGCAAAGACCAAAGCAGCAAGCCGACAAAAGCGGTCTTAAGGAACATGCGGCGATCTGGAACGGAATGGGCCGGCACGACATCGTCTTTGATCACCAATGCGATTGAATTTTGCGGATCATCGGCAGTTTCAGGCTGGTCACTGACCGGTCTGGAAGCAAATATTGAATCGAAGTATCGTACACCGATAAAGCCCGCAACGGCCGCGAGAACTACAATAAGCGGAAACGGGATCTGAAGCAGATAGATAGCAACAAATGCCGCGGCCGCGATGACATAATGCACGGAACGCTTCAGCGCTCGTTTTCCGATCTTGAACAATGCCTCGACGACGATCGCCACGACCACAGGCTTAAAGCCCTCGATCACGCTATTAACGGCCGGAACGTGACCGTAAGCCGCGTAAACGTACGACAAGGCAAGCAGTATAAAGATCGACGGGATCACGAACAAAGCTCCCGCGACAATACCGCCTTTTACCCGATGCATCAGCCAGCCAATGTAGATCGCAAGCTGATGGGCCTCGGGCCCCGGCAGCAGCATGCAAAAATTGAGAGCGTGGAGGAACCGCTCTTCGCCGATCCAGCGCCGCCGGTCCACCAGCTCCTTATGCATTATCGCGATCTGCCCGGCGGGGCCGCCGAACGAAATAAAGCCGAGTTTCAGCCAAAAGCGAAACGCATCGCTAAAGGAAACGGATCGCTCTGCATCAGCTTCGGACATGGATTATTTTGTAAATTTTTCGACTCGGCGGTTCACTTCATCCCAATTTACATTGAGCATAAATGCGTCAACATATTTTGCCGCCGCAGACCCGTAGTCCATTTGATACGAGTGCTCGTACATATCGAGAACGAGCAGCGGGACAGTTTGCGGCGGGTTGACGGTATGATCGGACGACCAATAGTTGTGGAGTTCGCGAGTATGGAGGTTGAAACCGAGTGTCGTCCATCCGGAACCGCCGCTTAACGAATTCCCGGTGCGCTTAAATTCGCCCTCCCAGGCCTCGTAGCTGCCGAAGGCACGTTCGATCAGCTTCTTAGCTTCGCCGTCGGCTTTGCCGTTGCCGCCAAGATTACCAAAATAGAGTTCGTGGAGAACTACCGAACCTGTCCGAGCGAGTTCCTGACGTTTCAGGTCGCCGTAAAGATAGGCAGGAAGGTCTTTCTCGCTGCCAGGAGCGGCGAGCCGCTGCTCGACAAGATTCAAGGCCTTGACCGCTCCCGCATAGTTGTTCTCGTGGTGCGAACGGATGAGCTTTTCCGAGATGCCGTTAAGTTTCGCCGCATCGAACGGCAATGGCTTGGGCTGATGGAGTCCGGCAAAAGCCGCGGGCAGCTTCTCGCTCTGAGCCTCCACCGAACCGCTGATTGCGGCCGCACCCGCCGCCGCAGCGATCATGCCGCCGACAGCTTCCCGTCGTGTGAGCTTCTTCATAACGCCTCCTATTACCATGCGAATGATATTATGGGATCGCTCATACCGCAAAGCCGATCGTCGGCATTGGTTTTACCTGGATCTGAAATCGCGGCTGGCGGCAGCGATCGCCGCCCTCGCGGTTTTCGATCGCGGCATACTGCGTCCGGGTGCAAGCATCAATTTGACGAACTGTTTCGAACAACGTTAAGGCTTTTCCCAATCCTTTTTGAGCAGGAGTTCTTCGATCCGGTAGGCGTGGAGCATTTCGTGATTTAGAACATGCCGGAACATTATGAAAACGGAGTAGTGGTCAAATGCCTCGTGCACGGCTGTTTTTTGCCATTCGTCGGGCGAAAGTTTTTTTAATCTTTCAACAAGTGATATGCGCTCGCGGACGTATCTTTCGAGGCTTGCGTCAAGATCAACGTCGAGCATCGCTCCCGCTTCGTCCTCAGCCGAATTCTCGATCACCTCGATGAACGGCTCCGGCGTGGACAAGATCAGATCAAGCCGCGCCCGAAAGGCCACATCAGACCGCGACAAATGGATCGCATGCTCATAAGCCGACCATTTTCCCGCACTCGGCCTCCGCCGCAATATCGCCTCCGGCACCTCGCGGATCAAAGGAATAATAACGCCCGGCGCCGCCTCAAGCGCCGAGATCAATGCGGCTGCGTTTGCAGCAATGTCGGTAGATTCCATTTGTTTCCGATCGCGTAGCAATCAATCTTATTACCGCTACGTGCCATTCAAGTCAGTTCGCTAAAATTGTCGTTCGAATAACGTCAGCACGCCGCTCCAATTAACTTTGTCGGCCTACCGCAGTTCAACACCGAGTCCCATTCTAACGAGATCAGACTATCATACGAGTAATATCGCGCCGATGTCCGGTTGCCTTGTTTGCTGGAATCAAACCGGTTTCTGCGAACCGCTAGCATCCGTATCCATTCCAGCCGCCGGAGCATGCTCCGCTCGCCTGGTAAACTTCGCCGGTGGTGTAGTCATTCGTAAGGTTTCCGACGCGGCGTACATCGGATTTGAGGTGGTTAAAAAGCGAATCCGGCAAATTGTCGCCGTACACCTCAATGAACTTGTAATATATATCGACCATTTGCCGCTGAAGGTTCGTCATACGCGCACGCGTTCCCTTGTAAACAAATGAGATCGAACCGCCGCTTTGAACCTTGCCGGCAGCGCTGATGATCTGTTCGGCAAGCCGTTCGATCTGCGGGTGCACACGTTCATAGGCGTTTATCGCGGCCTTTTCTCTAGCGGGATCGATGCCGCTTCGCCGCCGGCCTGGGGAACCTTCGGCAGATGATGTGCCGCTCTGCTTCATTCGCTCAAGGTCTTTTTTCCAGGCATCGTCCTGAGCCTTCCAATACTCTGTATTTTTGAGCGATTCTTCGGCGTTCGAACCGGCACCCGAAATAGTGTTCGGGTCATTTTTGAGGTCGGATTTTATCTGCTTTGACCGTTCGGCAAATTGTTTTGCAAGGTCAAAATTCTTTTCAGGCGAATACGGCGTCTGATAGATCTCGGCTATGAATAACGCGATGCGTGCGGCACATTCGGCTCCGTTCGTACCGTCGTAATTTGCCAGTTCGCCCTCAAGAAAATTCAATTTCGTACGGTCGGTTTTTTTTCTTGCATCGTTATAGAAGCCATTTTCGTCGAGGTCAAAATAGCTGTATTTGGTCAATGCGACGCAGACGTTCTTCGGCGTTTTTGCGTGGAGGCTGTACCAGTAATTTCTGATCGCTTTCATTTCAGCCGCTTGTTCAGGTGGATTGAGGGCTTTCTCGTCAGTTTTGCGCAGCAATCGATAAAGGTCGTTCCACGTGTTATCCAGTTTGTTATAGGCTTCGAAATCCCAAGGTTCATCCTCGACGGCGAGTTTTAGAAGTTCGACTTTATCGCGGCTATTTTGGATCTTTCGGGCAAACTGTTCGCGATAGGCGGTTTCTGCTTTCGGGTATGTTTCTTTCGCTCGTTCAGCCGCTTTAAGATATTCCTCCCTGGCCCAAATATTGTTCGGCACTATTTTGAAAGCCGTTTCGAAATCGTTGAATGCTCCGACGATGTCTTTGTTCGAATTTTTAACGTAGCCAGTGGCGATGTGCGCAAGGTAATTATTCTCGTCGATCTGCAATGCCTTTTGCGCGTCTGCCAAAGCCCCTACGTTGTCGCTGCGCGTAACTTTGACAAGGGCTCGGATCGCAAGTGCTGTCCCGTTTGACGAATCGGTCTGCAAAGCGACATCGACATCTTTCGCGACTTCCGGCAGCAGCGATCTTTCGCCGGTAACATAGAGCAAAAGCCCGGCGTAGGCACGGTCTGCATAGACGGGCAGAGCCTTATTGATCGACAGAGCTTTGTTGAGATCAAGAAGCGCGAGTTTGTATCTGCCGAATTCATTGTACAAACGGCCGCGTAGAGAACGGGCTG
>JADYZI010000408.1 GCA_020853255.1 Acidobacteriota bacterium | reverse complement strand
CAACTGCCGGAGAAACAAATCGACTTGGCAACCACGCCATCCTAAAAACCGGCTTTGAAGATCGTTGATAAGAGAAATCTTTAACAAGGATGTGTAACCCTAATTCCACAACTTTTGACACGAACTCACCTACCAATACGACGGCGACGGGCGTCGGGTTAAGAAAATAACCAACTCGGAGACGACGATCTTCGTCTATAATGCAAGCGGACAACTTGTGGCGGAGTACTCGACGGCACTCGCGACAACGCCGCAAGTAAGCTATTTGACAACCGATCATCTGGGAAGCCCGCGAGTCGTCACGGACAAGAACGGCCTAGTGATCGACCGGAAGGACTACTCAGCCTTTGGCGAAGAAAGCATCTCGGCCCAACGAAGCTCGAACACCGAATACACCGCCGCCGATCAGTTGCGAAAGAACTACACCGGCTACGAAAAGGACAGTGAATCCGGCTTGGAGTTCGCACAGGCGAGATACTACAACCCAACACACGGAAGATACACAAGCGTCGATCCGCTGGCGGCGTCGATGAACGTGAAAAATCCTCAAACGTTAAATCGGTATGCGTATGTTCTGAACTCGCCTTACAAATTTACCGATCCGCTCGGACTGTTGCCTCGAGGCGCTGGTGGCTGCAGTGCCGAGTTTTCCAGTTGCGACGAGAACGGGAGAGGTGTTGGTGTCGATGAATACTCGCAACGGCAGTACCAGGCGACAATCGATCTCTTGGAAGCACAGCGGGCGTTTGCGAGGGGGGACTTCGACGAAGGATGGCGAATCATTGATGATTCAGAAGGAAGGCTGCAGGCAATAGATGAGAATGGAGATGCTGTTCAGAACCCGAATGAGGCGACTGTTACCGTTGAAGCGACAGTGAGCTTACCAACAGCAGCAGGTGCTGAATCCGGTTCGCAGAATGATTCTGTCGGGGAGACGCCTTTCCAGTCATTGTTCTTGGAGCTATGGGAATTACATCCAGCGAATCAGGGACACAGCGCTATCATTCTGGATAAGAATGGTAATCCAGATCCAACGAACCAGTGCGCAGTCAGATTCGCTTATATGCTCCTGCAAAGTTCCCTCGCGAACGAGTATCTAAGTAAGTTCAAAGGCGTTACTAGAACTCCTATGAAACTTGCGATCAACGCAGGTCAAATGGCAGCATGGGTACGCGAAGTTTTTGGGAACCCAATAACCCTTACGGGAAACAATATCCCGGAGCAATTGGCCGGTAGGACTGGTATTGTGCACTTAGAGAATTTCCAAGGAGTCGACGATCCATCAAGGCGCTTCAATCACATTGACCTCTGGAACGGACATGCAGGACGCATGTCATCCGGTTTCCGATATAACCCGTGGTTTTCTACAGCAAGAAGAGTAACATTTTGGGAGGTGAAATGAAAATAAGTAGTATCTTCGTCGTACTCGTCTTTGTATCGTGCGGAAGCGTAGTTGAGAGGACCGTCGAGTCGCAAAAACCTGGTAGCAACAAGGAAACTTATTCAACAGTCTTAGTTGGGAACTTTGCTTTGACGCTTGAAAATCACGAGGGAAAATGTACCCTTCTGTATTCGCACCAAAGTGACGCAGCAACGGACGCAAGAGCAAGTTTAGATTTGGGAATCGCCGCCCCTTGCGAATTTATTGGGATGTCACGAAAAGGCAAGAAACCTCAGTCTTATTCTTATCAAGAAGGTGTGGACAGACGAACCGTATTGTTAGTAACCGGTGGAAAGCCTGATCCGAAAGTGAAGGACGAGTATCAGCCGAACGGTTGTGGAACCGCGGTCGCTAAGCTTCGTGTCTTTAACGATCGGGTCGAACTTGCATCGTCCGGTGAGAATGGGCCGCCTATATGCCCGTCGAGCGTAGTGGATGAGGTTTTCTTCGCGGCATGAAGGAACCGGATAGTTTCCGCTTTGATTAAATAACGAAAGGCATATACTGCCACGCTCGGAGGCTGTCCGACTGCGGTCTGCAACCCCGACATCAATGCTGCCAACGATAATCGGTTCTCATCCGGGCACGGCTATCTGTCCGGGCACGGCTATCTGTATGATGCCAACGGAAATGTCACGCAGGACGCCGAAGGGCAAAGATTCTCTTATGACGCGGAGAGTCATCAGAAGGAATTCTTCGTGGCCGGGAATGGCACAAGCTCGCCAGATGCGACTTACCAGTATGACGGTGACGGGCGTCGGGTCAAGAAGATAACGAACTCGGGGACGACCGTATTCGTCTATAATGCGAGTGGACAACTTCTGGCGGAGTACTCGACGGCACTCGCGACAACGCCGCAGGTCAGTTATTTGACAACCGACCATCTGGGCAGCCCGCGAGTCGTAACGGACAAGAACGGCACGGTGAACGACCGCAAGGACTACTCAGCCTTTGGCGAGGAAAGCACTTCGGCGGAGCGTTCGAGCAACACCGAATACACCGCCGCCGACCAGCTTAGAAAAAGCTACGCCGGCTACGAGAAGGACGGCGAGAGTGGATTAGAGTTTGCTCAAGCGAGATACTACAACCCAACCCACGGAAGATTTACCTCTGTCGATCCCCTGACCGCCAGCGCATCGCTCCGTAATCCGCAGACGTTTAACCGCTATTCCTACGTCCTGAATTCGCCGTACAAATTCACAGACCCGCTTGGGCTTTCCCCAAACCTGAGCGATCTCAAGAACAAGGTGATCGATGCGATCAACGGCAAGGGGACGTTAACTGAAGACGAACTCGCGCTGGCCAAGTTCCATATCCAAAACGGTACGGCACTTGGAAATGCTTTCCTAAACGCTTCGTATGCGGCTATTGAGGGGCAAAGCTCTCCATTGGCGTCTGCCGAAGCCAAACTTCGTCAACCAGCCTCGTTGAGCGCAAACGGGCGAAACCTGCTAAAAGACTATGAAGGAACGGTTAACAGTTTCTATAATGATTCTCGTGGATATTGCACGGCGGGCACGGGGCATCTAATCGCACAAACACCTTGTTCCAAGACAAGCTTAAACTTAGAGTTTACGGGCGACCCAGGCGTTTGGAGACTCGTGAAGAATATTGCTGGAATTTCAATCACCAACGAACTGTCAGAGCGATGGCTTTCGGAAGATATTGCCAACGCGGAGAATACGGTGCGTAGCAACATCAGTGCGAATTTAACCCAAGAGCAATTCGACGCTCTCGTGATTTTAACGTTTAATTACCCAATAAGCAGCAGGTCGACGCCAAAGCTCATTAAGGCGATAAACGCTAATTCAAACGATCAAGTGAAAATTTCGGCGCAATGGAAAGATATACTCGGCGAACCTAACTTAAAATACCGACGAAACGATGAACTCGAATTGTACTTTAGCGGTGATTATAAACGGGAATGGAAGACTACGTATTATGCAAGACGAAGAAAATAACCGTACTCTGGAGAGGTTAGAGGCGAACAATATGTCATTTTGTCAAGGTTTTGTAGTTCTAGCCACCTTATGTCTTAGTCTTTTCGGATGCGATCAAAACAGAGTCTCCTCGTCTAGGGAAAATCGGAATGGTGTCGGTCCAAATGGTTTCGAGAAAACGTCACCCGCGCCCACCACCTCTCATAGTCCCGAGGGCACTCTAATTAATCCGAGGCCGCGTTCATCTGACTACATCGGCTGTTGGGGGGGGCTAAAGGGTGGAGCGGTCGAAATCGATAAAAGTAAGTTTTTCAATTTAAGCGGAAGTGGAAGCGTTTCATATAAGGAACTCGGAAGCAGGCAAGTTTACACCGGTACGGCTATATTAATCGAATTAGAGAGAAGCCCAGAATTCAGTTCCCTTGACAGATTCAATCTGCTGATCTTCAGGAACGACAGGCAGTCCGATGACGGGGCTCAATTTATCGATATTTATAGCTATTCTACCAGGGATGCTTTGGAATTTGGGATTGAGGGCGATGGTCGGGGCGACTTTACTGGCTGGGGAGAATTTGCAAGCATGAAATGCCCCGACCAAGGAAAGTAGGTTTACTTTAGTTTGCCCGACGCGACCGGCCAGCTTCCCGCTTCGCAGAGATTTGTAAAAGTGCGCTCGCAGATCGATGCGACAAACTGGAAGGAAGCGTACACCTGGGCCGACGGGCTTGGGCGGGCGATAAAGACGCAAAGCGTGGATTCGGCGGGCGATGTGTTTGTCGAGACGCAATTCGATTCGTATGGCAGGCCGTGGAAGACAAGCAACCCGTACCGAACGGGCGAAACGGTCTATTGGACGGAAAACTTCTACGACACCGCCGGGCGAGTGTTCAAGGTCAAATCACCCGACAACGCCGAAGTGGAAACATTCTACGGCCTAGCTACAACCGGCAGCCAGATCGGAATCGTAGTCACCGTCGAAGATCAAGCCGACAAACAAAGACGGAGCATTACTAACGCACTGGGCCAACTCATCCGCGTCGATGAACCCGACAACAGCAGCGCAACGGGCAGCCTCGGCTCGATCACCAGCCCAAACCAACCGACGCTTTATACTTACGACACGCTCAATAATCTTGCGACCGTATTGCAGGAAGGCAACACGACCGCCGAATGCGGCGGAGCCTCGACCTGTACCCAAACCCGGACATTCACCTACGACGCCCTCTCGCGCCTGAAATCGGCGACGAATCCCGAAAGCGGGTTGATCCAGTATGGGTATGACAACAACGGGAATTTGACGAGCAAGGTGGATGCCCGGAGTATCACGACGAGCTATGTTTATGACGCTCTGAATCGGGTTACGAACAGAAACTACACAAACGAGCCGAGCGGTTCGGAGACGGCGGATGTTAGTTATTTCTACGACAATCTGCCGAACGCGAAAGGCAGGCTGATAAAGGTGACAAACGGCACGGGAGCCAACAGTTCGACAACCGAATACACGGCGTTTGACATCTTAGGACGTGTGACGGGACATAAACAGACAACCGACGGGACGGCTTATACGACGGGATATGTTTACAATCTGTCCGGTGCGCTGATCGAGGAAACTTATCCGAGCGGGCGTGTGGTCAGGAACACGCTCGGGGCCGACGGTGATCTGATGCAAGTCCAAAGCCGCAAGGCAAACGACACATTCCGAAACTACGCAAATGCCTTCACCTACAATGCCGCCGGAGCGGTAACGGGAATGCGGCTCGGAAACGGCAAATGGGAGACGACGCAGTTCAACAGCCGACTACAGCCGACGCAGATCGGCCTCGGATCGAGCGCTTCGTCGCAGAATTTACTCAAACTCAACTACACTTACAACACAAGCGGGAACGCCGATAACAACGGAAATGTGTTAAGTCAAACGATCACCGTTCCAACGGTCGGGGCTAATCAAGGATTCACAGCGACTCAAACATACACTTACGACAGCCTGAATCGCTTGAACGACGCAAAGGAGATGATCGGCACCACGGAAACATGGAAGCAGACTTTTGTTTATGATAGATATGGGAACAGGACCTTCGACACGACGTTGAACCGCACGACGACGATCCCGACTGGCTGTCCAACGGCAGTGTGCAATCCGAGTGCGAATGTTTCAGACAACAAATTGAAGGCGAGCGACGGCTATCTGTTCGACAATTCGGGAAACACGACCACCGACGCCGAGAACCGGACCTTCATCTACGACGCCGAAAACAAGCAGGTTCGGGTAAACAATGCCCAAGGACTTGTCGGCCAGTATTTCTACGACGGCGACGGCAAGCGGGTCAAAAAGATCGTCCCGGGCACCGGCGAGGTTACGATCTTCGTCTATGACGCGGTAGGAAAACTTGTCGCGGAGTATTCCACAATCGTCGAACCGCCAGCCTCCGCAAAGATCAGCTATCTGACAAACGACCACCTCGGCTCCCCGCGCATCAACACCGACGCCACCGGAACCGTCACATCACGTCACGACTACCACCCGTTTGGTGAAGAAATCGCCACCAGCCAGCGAATCCCTGGTCTTGGCTACTCAGACGATGCTGTACGCAAGCAATTCACCGCCTATGAACGGGACATGGAAAATGGGTTGGATTTCGCCGGCGCACGATACTATGGAAGTTATCTCGGACGGTTCAGTTCGGTCGATCCGGTCGGGCAAGTTTCCCCAATAAATCCCCAAACCCTAAATAAGTATGTTTACGCGATTAACTCGCCGTACAGGTTCGTTGATAGAAACGGAAAATGGCCTACAGAAATCCACAACTTGATATTTTTACTTTCGCTTCCCGGATTGAGCAAGCAAGAGATGCAGCGAATGCAGGACGGAAGCTATTCGGTCGACATGCCGACGACTGTTCTCGGCTATTATGCCAATCAGCACGGGATGTGTAAGCCGAGTCAAGGGCCATTCGAGTGCGTTATCGGGGTGATAACTGCTCCAATGCCGGATGCAATTAGAATTGGTGAAGTGTCAGATTCTTTGTCGAAACACTGGTATTTCGGAGCATTCTCGCATACGGGACAAGATATTGGCTCGCCTGCTCACGGGTTTCAGGTCTACGATGACAAGAACTTTTTGGCGTGCGCGTTGTCCCTAGGTACCAATCTGGTTGCATGCGCTTTTTTTAGAAAAGAGGTGTTAGATCATTCCAAGCAAGAAGAGGTAATTACGCAAACTCAGCTGAATCAACAAATTCAATTTCAGCGCAATGCGTATGAAGGTATCTTCGGAAAAGACGCCTTAAAAAGAGGACTCGGAATATTTGCCAATGCACGTTTTGAGTTTAGTGGGCCGATCGACGGCCTCTCCCTCCCGACCGTAGTGATTGATGATTTAGGAGTCGTCACCGTTTACCCTGATGGACGAGAGGTATATGAGGGGCCTTTGGACAAAAAGAAGAGGGAGAAGAGATGAGCGAAGGAAAGATTGGGCTGAAAATAATAATCCCGTGCATTTATGTCGGGCTTGCTGTGATTTCATATCTATGGGATTTCGAGATCGTGTTAAACCTTCTTGGAGTTCCGTGGAGCATTCCGTTGATGATGTTAAGTGGCCTTATTGTTCACGCTACAGTGAACGGGAATCTGATAATATCCGTCGGCAGTTTAATCGGGGTCTTGTTGAACGTAGGTATTTTCGGCTTTATTTCCAGACGTACCGATTGATGGAAGGCTCTAATGAAACAAGAGATAAAAATCTCTTAGAATGAGTAAATGAGAAAGAGTTATGATCTGGCGTTCAAGAAAGAGGTGATCCGGAAATATTTGACTAGGCAGACGATGGCTTCGACCTCGCGGGAGATGGGGGTAAATGAGAACGTGCTGTACCGGTGGAAGCGGAAAATGGTGGCGACGGCGGACGGCGAGACTGATGCCAAGAAGCTGGCTATGCGGAAACGGATCATGGATCTCGACATAGAATGCGAGATCCTAAAAAAGGCCGCACTGATCTTCGGTCCGGAAACAGCGGCGGTCGATCACGAACGCTCTTGGGCAGTTGACCCGCGTAGATGAACCGAACGCGAGCGGACAATTGGGCAGCACAGCCGCGCCGAATCAGCCAACGAATTATGCTTATGACGTTTTGAATAATCTTTTGAGCGTTACGCAGAACGGCATCGGGACGGAACAAGCGGGCTTGCTGTGCAGAGTTGCGTCCAGACGCGGACGTTTGTTTATGATTCTCTCTCGCGGCTGAAATCCGCCAATAATCCCGAAAGCGGTACGATAAGCTACGTCTATGACAACAACGGGAATTTGACGAGCAAGGTTGATGCGAGAGGCGTAAAAACCGACTATGGCTATAATGCCCTGAATCGCGTGACCAACAGGAATTATTCTCTTACTGGCTCCACGCCGCCGAACTATCAGGCCACGCCGGATGTAAGCTATTTCTACGACAATCTGCCGAACGCGAAGGGCAAGCTGATAAAGCTGACAAACGGCACGGGAGTTGGCCGCTCGACAACCGAATACACGGCGTTTGACATCTTAGGAGGTCTGGCGGCGAGCGACGTTCGGGCGATGGGTTTGCGGTGGTGCTGGTTGTTGGAATCTGGTAGATTCAAACGGTTATGAACAATCGTATAAGAGTGTTTCAGGCGGTATTTATTGTTTTCTCGTTGGCGGTTTTGCCGGTCGCGGGTGTTGGGGCGTCGCCTGAACCGGTGCGGGGAAAGCATGTGATGGTTGCATCGCAGCATGTGCTGGCCTCGCAGATCGGTGCGGAAGTGATGAAAAAGGGCGGCAACGCGGTGGATGCGGCGATAGCGGTCGGGCTTGCGTTGGCGGTTGTTTATCCTGAGGCGGGAAATATTGGCGGCGGTGGATTTATGCTGATCAGACGGCCGGACGGGAAGGCATTCGCGATCGATTACCGCGAGATGGCTCCAAAGGCCGCGGACCGCGACGTCTTTATCGGCAAGGACGGCAAAACTATAGAAGGCGAAGGCGGTTCGACCGTTGGTTACCGTGCGTCGGGTGTTCCCGGAACCCTGGCCGGGTTCGATCTTGCGTTCAAGAAATACGGTTCGGGCAAGATCAAATGGGCGGACCTCGTTGAACCGGCCCGAAAGTTAGCCGCCGACGGGTACATACTTTCATATCGGCTTGCCAATCTGCTTCACGCCTATCGCAATACGCTGTCGCGCTATCCGGACAGCAACCGAATTTTTCTGAATGACGGCAAGTATTATCAGGAAGGAGATCTTTTTAAGCAGCCTGACCTTGCGGCAACGCTTGCCCGGGTCGAAAAGGACGGCGCACGCGAGTTTTATACCGGCCAAACCGCCCGCTTGATCGCCGACGATATGAAGGCAAACAACGGCCTGATCACGCTCGACGACCTGAAGAACTACACGGCAAAGGAACGCGAACCGCTCCGCGGCACATATCGGGGATACGAGATCATTACAATGCCGCCGCCAAGCTCAGGCGGTATCGTAATGCTGCAGATACTGAATATGATGGAACCCTTTGACGTAAAGTCGATGGGATTCAATTCGTCGGCCGAGCTTCATCTTTATGCCGAAGCCTCGCGGCGTGCGTTTGCCGATCGGTCCGAATATATGGCGGACCCCGATTTTGCCGATGTTCCCGTTGCGACACTTGTTAAGCGAACTTACGCTGAACAGCGGATGAACTCGTTCGATGCAAAGAAGGCCACGCCGAGCGCTACGCTCAAACCCGGCGAGATGAATATTTCAGAGGGAACTGAGACGACGCATTTTACGGTCGTCGATCCGGCGGGCATGGTTGTTTCAAACACATACACGATCAACGATCTGTACGGCTCAAGCGTAACCGCAAAGGGAACAGGCGTTTTGCTGAACGATGAAATGGACGACTTTGCCGCACGTCCGGGAAAAGCAAATATGTTCGGCCTGATCCAGGGTGAGCGGAACAAGGTCGAAGGCGGCAAGCGTCCGTTGTCGTCGATGACGCCGACCATCGTTTTGCGAAAAGACGGTTCGCCATGGTTCGCACTTGGCGCCCGCGGCGGCCCGCGGATAATTTCGGCCGTGGTCCAAAGCGTTATAAATGTTATCGATTTTGATATGGATATCCAACAGGCGATCGACGCGCCGCGGATACATCATCAATGGCTGCCTGATCAGATCTATTACGAAAAATACGGCCTGTCCGCCGATACGATCAGCATCCTAAGCTCGTTCGGCCACAAATTCGTGGACCGCCCGGGAAATATTGCTTCCGCGACGGCGATAATGATCGACAAGGATGGTGTCAGGCTTGGTGCGATCGACTCAAGAAGCGACGGGGCCGCCGTTGGGTATTAGGCCTTGCTCTTTTTGATTATCCATTCGGCCAAAGATCGATCGCGGTTCTGACAGCTATCCTTTGACCGCTATCCAGTGAATGGCGGATAGTGGATATTTCACCTCGAATCCGCCGGAAAATGGCCGATCGCAACTGGATCAGGCCGCTAATACATCCAATTTAGGCCGCAATAAAACGAATTGGGGCCTAAATTTTTCAAATTGTGACCTGAATTTCCCGAATTGTTGCTTGAATTTCCCGAATTGTTACTTGAATTTCCCGAATTGTTACTTGAATTTCCCGAATTGTGGCATGAATTTCCCGAATTGTGACTAGAATTTCTCGAATTGTTACTAGAATTTCTCGAATTGTGACTTGAATTTATCGAATTGTGACTTGAATTTATCGAATTGTGACTTGAATTTATCGAATTGTCGCTTGAATTTGTCGAATTGCGACCATAAAAAGATGAATTGGAGCCTAAATTGTTCGGATCAAGGGGCTGATTCGACCGAAACACGGGAAGCTTTATCTTTCGTCGTGTTTTAAGAGTTTGGTGGTATTTTCGATCACGCTTCCGCGTTCGGCCAGTTCGCCGGTATCGGGTGTTCGCCATGCACCGTGCGGCGCTGTGTAGAAACCGGCGGGCTGTTGCTGCGGAGGCGGCAGGGCTTGGCCGGCCGCGTGGCCCTGCATCATTTCGGGCTGCTGCCGCGGCAAGCCGAGATCATTCCCTCGTTTTACCGGCCGGCGTGATGATGGCAGCATTATCAGCGAACCCAATAGGATCGCAATAGATCCGAAAATACCTGTGGCAACACAGATCTCCGGCATCGGGTCGGCGTCCAGGATCTCCCACATGACCGCGAAGAAGAGGAAGAGGATAAGCCATAGAAATCCAAAGCCTACGCCGTTCTTTTTATTGAAAAGCGTTCGTTTCTGTTCGATCAATTCAAGCTGCGGCAGTGTGCCGCCGTGCTGGAGCAGCTCCGGTATCAGCCCAAGCTGGAAACCGCACTTGGAACAGAATTTCGTCTCGTTTGAAACTTGCTGCTGGCCGCAGCGTGGACAATGCATCAGATCTCCTCGGTCATTGACGGATTTCGCAATAAGACTTCGTGACAAACGAATTCTTGCACGAAAAAGTTCGCAATGCAAAGAAATCGAATTGTTCTTCGGGATCGGGAGCCTATACCACAAAGGCCGCGAAGATGAAGAAGAAAAGGACGCAAGAGAAATTCTACCGACCTTCGCATTCTCAAACCCGAGGCGGCGGTATTCCGGTCAAAACCTGAAAAACCGCAAAGGCCCGGCCCTGAAGATTTTCAGCACGGGCGAGGGCCTTTAGTAAAAGTTCGAATATCGAACTGAGTTCCTCCGGAGCCGGGATCGATTTGGAAAGGTCAGCGTCCGAAGCAAAAAAGCCGAACCCGCGGATCCGTGTTTTTTCTACCTCAAACAGATATTCCTCGATCTTCCCGTTTGTCGAAAGCTCTTCCGGCAGCGTCCATTCGAAAGGATCATCCCAAAGCCGAGCCGTGATGCCGCCAAACGTTTGTTCGACCGCTGCGGCTGACCTGAGAAGATATTCGCCGAACGTGCCGGATTTTGCCTCCTCAGGCGGCGTAAAAAGCAGGCCCGCCGGCATCGCGGAGACGGCCGCAACTGACCGTTCGTGCAATGAACGAAAACATTGGTCAAAGTAAGCGATCTGGTTGCGGACGAGGTTGCCGGAGGACATCACCCGAATCATACTTCGACACGGTGCCGGATGTCATCTGCGCACCCTAACGCTTTTCGATCCGGCGGTCCTCTTCATACATTCCCAGCCCGTAGTTTTTTCCATTCCAGCTTACGCCGGAACCTACGCGGCCCTTGACGCCGATCCGAGCCCCTTTTGCCGGCACCGAATCCTGTGTTATTACCCAGATAGAACCGGTGCCGTCGTCGCTCTTGTACGCTCCGCCGCGAACCGATGTCCCTGGGATCGTAAGTCCGTAACTATCTCGCACCGTGCCGGCGATAGCAACTTCTTTATCGGAGTATCGAGACGGATTTGCCTCGATATCAGCGATCGAAACCCGCTTTGGACATGCCGCGAGAAGAAGAACCGAAGCTAATGTGCACAGAAGTAGAACTGAAAGTTTTCTATTCATTCAAGGACCCCTTTTATATTAGTAATTCGGGAAGAGCATCCGCTACAAAAGATTCAATTTACGGGCTAAAGTTTGCCATATTTTTTACTTTCTGCGATGCTGGAAGGAAAGCAAAGCCATTATTGCCGATATTTGGATATTGTCCGGATCATGCGGCGCCGGGATAGTCTACTTTGCGTCTCTTTGCGTGCTTGGCGAGCGCTGCGTGAAATAGAGCCCGGTTTCCCGCAGAGTCGCAAAAAACGCCAAGACGGAAACTTGGGTTAAGCACCACAGAATTCGCACACTGTCGACATCCAGAACGATCGTGGGAAAAGAAAATCCTTCATTCGACAGGTTTGTCTTTACATCCAGCATAGCCGACGAGGCATGGCATCCCGAGAAAAGCCCCGGGGCCTATGAATGGTGGTATTTTGACGCGCTGTCCGATGCTGGCGATGAGGCGGTTTCGATAGTCTTTCTCGATACCAACCTGGACGCTCGTTCACCCGCAGACGGGCCCGTCAACGGAAAGCCGGGCCCGCTCTCCCTTATCCGGCCGGCGGTGTCGTTCACTTATTATTCAAACGGAAAGACGATCTGTCAGGCAAAGGCTGAGTTTTCGCCCGAAGACTTTTCCGCCAGCGAAACTGTTCCTCAATGCAGCATCGGCGGAAGCGGATTTCGCTTTGATTCGGCGCTTTACGGATCCGGTTATTTGGTGTCGATCGATCTTCCGTTGTCGAATGACCGGAGGGTGCGGGCCAACCTTGAATGGCTTTTAATAGAATCCGATCTTGACGCCATCTCGCGGCCGATCGCGGAGGATGGACATTGGTGGAATATGGTTGCACCCCGATGCGATGTAAGCGGCAAGATCACTATCGACGGCCCCCGAGCCCACGATCGGGCAGTTTATAGTTTCCGAGGCACGGGTTATCATGATCATCATCTTGACGAAGGCTGGCTTACCGGTTCGTTGCGGAGTTGGCTGTGGGGCCGAGCACATTTCGCCGATACTACGGCTGTTTATTGTAAATTCTCAGAGATCGGCGGTGCTGCCAGTCGGTCGCTGCTTTTGCTGACGGGCGACAGCACTTTGCGGTGTTTAGAGGCTAGCGAAAATGGGGTAACCGGAGCGGTTAATGGGGGAGCGAGCTTTGACCTGGCATATTTGGATGGCAAGGAAGAAGCTCGGCTAAAGGCGGCTCCGATCAAGCTCATTGAATCAACCTTTTATCGTCAAAGGTTCCTTATCTCAATAACGTTAAGCGGCCATGGGCACGAGCATTCCACGAATGGGCTGAGTGAGGTTGTTGCCCCGCCGGCGCTTAGATATCGAATGCTTTCGTGGCTTAACCGGCTTCGCGGACACGGGAGCGAGAAGCTGTTATGAAGTTCTGCTCAGGTCCGATTTCCTTGACCTCGATGTAAAGCCCTCATAAACTAGGAGTTTAAACTAGTTTCACTCATAAGTTTATGTCACACGATCTATTCAATACACGCCAAACTTTTACCACGGGTTCGGGCCGCGAAGGTACATTTTATTCGCTTCCGCAACTTGCCGAGGCCGGACTTGGGGATATCGCCCGGCTTCCTGTTTCGATACGCATCGTACTGGAATCTGTCCTCAGGAATTTTGACGGCGGCAAGCGTATAAGCGAAGCGAATGTTAAGGCCCTTGCGGGCTGGAAGGCAAAGGCCGAACGGACCGAGGAAGTTCCATTCGTAGTTGCCCGTGTTGTTTTGCAAGATTTCACGGGTGTGCCGCTGCTTGTCGATCTTGCGGCGATGCGGTCAACGGTAGAACGAATGGGCAAGGATCCGGGCCTGATCGAGCCGCTGGTGCCGGTCGATCTGGTGATCGACCATTCGGTCCAGGTTGATTTTGCCGGCAGCGAGGCCGCGTATTCGCGGAACATGGAGATCGAGTTTCGCAGAAATGAGCAGCGATACCGCTTTCTAAAGTGGGGAACTCAGGCGTTCAGCGGCTTCAGCGTCATTCCGCCGGGAATCGGCATTGTTCACCAGGTCAATCTGGAATATCTTGCGAAAGGTGTTTTTGAGCGTGAAGGCGTCTATTTCCCTGATTCCCTGGTTGGGACAGATTCGCATACCACAATGATCAACGGGTTGGGCATTGTGGGATGGGGCGTTGGCGGTATCGAAGCAGAGGCCGGAATGCTGGGCCAGCCGGTCTATTTCCTGACACCGGATGTTATCGGCGTACATTTGACGGGCGAGCTTCCGCAAGGTGCGACGGCTACGGACCTCGTGCTCCGCGTCACCGAAATGCTCCGCAAGGCGAATGTGGTGGGCAAATTTGTCGAATTTTTTGGTGAAGGAGCGGCCGCCCTGCATGCTACTGACCGGGCGACGATCGCGAATATGGCGCCGGAGTACGGTGCGACCATGGGATTCTTCGGCGTGGACGAGAAAACGCTGGATTATTTTAAGGCGACCGGCCGAAGCGACAAGCAGGTTGGAACGATCAGAAACTACTACCTTGCGCAGGAAATGTTCGGGATACCGAAAGACGGGGCGGTCGATTACACGACCGTTTACGACCTGGCGCTTGAGAGTATTACGCCATCGGTCGCAGGGCCGAAGAGGCCGCAGGACAGGATCGAACTGTCAAACCTTGATGAGAAATTTGTCGAGCTGTTCTCAAAACCGCTTGCCGACGGCGGCTATGGGAAGAATGCGGCGGACCTGGAGAAGCGGTACATGGTAACAATGGACAGTTCGCCGGCCGGTATCGTTGAGGGCGGCGGGGACCAGAATCCGCGTTCCATTCCGCTGCCGGTTTTTGGGGATCTCGTCAGCACAAAGAATACGAACATTACGACCGAGGTCGAGATGATGAATAATCGCCCGACACCGGACCGGATCGATCTAAGCGAGACGCCGGATCAACCGGGGCCGATCGCGACCAGTATCGGAAATGGGGATGTGTTGATCGCGGCAATAACCTCTTGCACGAACACGTCCAATCCAGCCGTTATGATCGCGGCGGGCATTGTAGCAAAAAAGGCCGTCGAGAAGGGACTGAAGGTCCCTGCGTTCGTCAAAACATCTCTTGCCCCCGGTTCGCGTGTTGTCACCGAATATCTTGAAACGACCGGCCTTCAGCCTTATCTCGATCAGATCGGGTTCAACCTTGTCGGATACGGATGCACAACCTGTATTGGCAATTCGGGCCCGCTCGATTCGGCGATCGAAGAAGAGGTTGTGGGGAATGATATTATTGCCGCGTCCGTTCTCTCGGGAAACCGCAATTTCGAGGCCCGGGTCCATCAGAACGTAAAGGCAAATTTTCTTATGTCCCCGCCGCTGGTGGTCGCGTACGCTTTGGCTGGAACGGTACTGAAAGATGTTTATCTTGAGCCTATCGGGCAAGATTCTAATGGTGAGAACGTCTTCCTGAAGGATATCTGGGCGTCGCTGGACGAGGTACGCGAATATCTTGCCAAAGCGTTTGATCCGAAAACTTACAGGCGGCTCTATACGGAGTTTGCCGAGCAGAATCCGCTCTGGAACGATATAGAATCCAGTACCGGGCAGGTCTATGAATGGGATTCAACCTCGACCTATATTCAGGAGCCGCCCTATTTTGATGCCTTCACAATGGAAACCGGAAGGTTTTCGGACTTTTTTGGTGCAAGGGCTTTGGCTATCTTTGGGGATTCGGTAACCACCGACCACATATCGCCGGCCGGGGCAATAAAGGCCAATTCTCCGGCGGGGCTATATCTTCAGGAGCGGGGTGTTGAGCCGATCGACTTCAATTCATATGGTTCACGCCGAGGCAATGATCAGATAATGGTCCGCGGAACCTTTGCAAATGTCCGCATAAAGAACCTGATGATGGCGCCGGTCGAAGGCGGTGTTACACGTTCTCAGCCTGACGGTGAAGAGATGTCGATATACGATGCGGCAATGAAATATAAGGCCTCTGGCACCCCGCTCGTGATCTTTGCCGGAACCGAATACGGCACGGGCAGTTCACGCGATTGGGCAGCGAAGGGGACGCGGCTAATGGGTGTTCAGGCGGTCATTGCTCAATCATTCGAACGCATCCATCGTTCGAATCTCGTCGGAATGGGCGTATTGCCGCTGCAGTTCAAGGAAGGTCAGTCGGCGGCCAGCGTAGGATTGGATGGAACCGAGACGTTTGATCTGCTTGGCCTTGAGAATAGCGAAGTTAGGCCGCGACAGGCTGTGACGCTGAAGGTCAAGCGGGCTGACGGAGAGACGCAGGAATTGGCACTGACGCTAAGGATCGACACGCCGATCGAACTCGAATACTACAAGGGCGGCGGCATTCTTCAGTATGTTCTTCGCCAGCTTTTATCTCCCCGGACAGAAGCGGCAGAAGCCGCGAATTAGACTTGGCGGGCGGCGTAAGGCCGCCTTTTCCATAATTTGCGATGCCTGAACGAAAAGATTTTTGTTGGGATCGAGACCTTAAGATAGTAGAGTTATTAGCATTGCAAGGTTGCCGAACCACACGTGCAGGAGTACATAATTTAATGAAACGCATTTTAACCCTTAGCTTTCTCTTCGTTTTCGTATGCGCGGGCGCCGCTTCGGTGGTGGCCCAACGTGCGCGAAATATCAAGCCCTCAAAGCCCAATGCCGCGAACCGGTTTGCAGAGGTACACGCATATTCGGATGGAAGCGGTGTGCTGGTGGAGTGGGCCATGGCGGCCGAGGCGAATAATGCCGGTTTCTATGTTTATCGTCTTGACGGAACGGGTTCCGAGATCGTTTTGGGCGACATGGTCCTTAGCTCGGGCATTCAAGCGGGTGCGAAGGGTACGGCGCCGGAGACGTATTCATTCTTTGATCCAAACGGCACGCCTGGTTCGGTCTATTACGTTAAGAATTACGCTTTTGACGGCGGTTCTGGCAGATCTGCGACCGCGTCGGTCGAAACGGTCAGTGACCTGAATAAGATTTCGCCGTCCGCCGCCAACGCGTTGAATAGCCGGGCAGGGAACACCAAGCAGCGTCCGGGCCTATTCAAACAGAATTTGTCGTTGCCCAAAATGCTTGCACAGGAGGTTTTGAACAACCGGCCCCAGGCCGACCCGGGAACGCACGCGTGGGTCGTATCGCAGCCCGGTGTCAGGATCGGCATCCGTCGCGAAGGGTTTTACCGTGTTACGCGAACTGAGCTGCAGAACGCTGGCTTTAATGTTAGTGGCGACTCTTCACTGTGGCAGCTTTATCGCGAAGGCGTAGAACAAGCGATCCTTGTTGGCCCGAATGCAGACTATATAGACTTTTGGGCAAAAGGCGTCGATACTCGCGAAACTGACCTTGCGATGTATTTTCTGGTCGCCGGGCCATCGGCCGGGAAGCGGATAGATTCTCGGGTCGCGCGTCCGGTCGCCGGCACGGTCACTACTCCGAGCTATTCACAGGTTTTCCAGCAGAAACAGCGGTTCAATTATTTGAATCAAGTGCTCAACGGTGAGGCCGAAAACTATTGGGGAGCGGTGGTGGTGCCCACCGTGGACACGACATACAATTTTACGCTGACCGGCGTTGATTTTGCGGCGCCGACGGCAACGATCGATGTTAAATTTCAAGGTTATTCGCTGTTTCCTGTAGATCAGCACAGTGTGCAGATCACGCTCAACGGCCACGTCCTGCCGTCAACCGCAACAGGCACCGGCCGCAACCCGTTCTCGAAAGAGTTTACGATACCCACATCCTATTTGGCCGAGGGGGCTAACTCGCTTGTATTTCGTTCAGTAAGCCCGGCCGGTGACTTCAGCCTTTTTGATTCGGTAAGCATCGGATTTAAAAGAAGGTTCCTTGCGAGCCAGAACCGCGTAAAGTTCTATACCAGCAATTACCGCCTCTCAAAGCTTGAGGGATTTTCTTCAGCAAATATCCGTGTTTTTGACATGACGGCGGAAAGCTCGCCGGTCATGTGGACGAATCTGAATATAATCCAGGATGGCCCGACATACAGCGTTCGAATGCCGTCCGACCGCGGGCGTTCGATGTTTGCGGTCGAGGATTCAGGCCTGCTTCAGGTTGCGTCAATATCTGCAAACGATCCGTCGAACCTGAAGGCTCCAACGAATGCGGCGAACCTGGTGATAATTACGCACGCAAACTGGTTGGCGCAGGCCCAGAACTGGGCCAACTATCGCATTGGCCAGGGCTTTCAGGTAAAGGTAGTCGATGTTTCGGAAGTGTACGATGAATTCAATTATGGTGATCTGAATTCGCTTTCCATCCGCGACTTTCTGCAGTATGCCGAAAATAACTGGCAGACAGCGCCAGGTTATGTGCTGTTCCTTGGTGACGCATCGTACGATTCGCGAAACTATGAAGGCCTCGGATATAACAACTTTGTTCCGACACACATGGTGGACACGATTTATACCGAGACCGGCAGTGACGAATTTCTCGCGGATTTTAACAATGATGGGCTTGCCGAAATGGCGGTCGGCCGGATAACGGCACGCACGCCTCAAGCGGTTACAAATGCTCTTGCGAAGGTTACGGCTTGGGAAGCGGCGGCCCCAACGCTTGCTGCGAGAGGCGCACTTTTTGTTTATGACTGTTACGACGCCTCGAATGATTACGATTTCAAGCAATACAGCACGACGCTGCGGAATCAACTCGCTGTCAGTACACCGGTAACGATGACCGGCCTCTGCGAACCGGTGACGCCGCCCGCGACACCTCAATCTGTACTGATCGATTCGATCAATATGGGCAGGCTGCTCGTAAACTTTTCAGGCCACGGTGCGCGTGGTACGTGGACAAGCGCGAATCCGGCATATTTTTCAAACAACTCGGTTCCCTCATTGACCAACGCAAATGATCTTTCCATCTTCACCATGCTCACATGCCTGAACGGATATTTCATGCATGTGCAGTATGATAGCCTGTCCGAAGCCCTCGTCGGTGCAACGAACGGCGGGGCGGTCGCGGCGTGGGCCTCGACCGGTGAAACGACCCCAACCGATCAGAACGCCATGGCAAAGAGGTTCTATCAACAGATGAACTCAGGCCCGATAGAACGCCTTGGCGATCTGGTCAACGATGCCAAGACCGTTATCTCCGGCGGAAGCGATGTCCGGCTTTCATGGGCCCTGATCGGCGATCCGATGCTAAAGGTCCGGGTAGCAACCACCGGCGACCGTCCGACGAAAAAAGCTCGGCCGATGTTCGATCTTGCCGGCGCGACGCCCTAGCATGCGCGAGCCCTTTTCCGAGATAAATACGGCGGGCACAAAAGTAGAGGGCGTCATCCGTGACGCCCTCGATCAATTGAAAACTGGTACTCGCGGCGGGATTTGAACCTGCGACTTCTTCCTTCGGAGGGAAGCACTCTATCCACTGAGCTACGCGAGCAAATTTGTAGAAAAGGCCGTTCGCCTTTTAGCGTTACAGGCTCCCGGTATGTTGAGATCTTTATCTCGGCCTGAACGTAATACTTTTGATCCGGACTGCCTCGACTGGGCGTTCGCCAGCCTTTGGCGTGACGCCCGAGATGGTGCGGACATTGTTCATTCCGTCAATAACCTTACCAAATATAGTGTAATTCTTGTCAAATCCCGGTTCGCGTTTCAGCGTTATAAAAAACT
>JADYZI010000407.1 GCA_020853255.1 Acidobacteriota bacterium | reverse complement strand
TGCATCCGGCCCCTACAATGTCGCCCGAGCAGCAGGCGGCGGTCAATCTGATCTTTGGCCAAACCCCGCGGATCGTGGCCGCTTCATTGATCGCATTCTGGGCCGGCGAGTTTGTCAATTCGTTCGTCCTCGCCAAAATGAAGCTCTTCACGACCGGCAAGTACCTTTGGACGCGAACCATTGGATCGACCATCGCCGGCGAGATCGCCGACTCCTTGATATTCTATCCAATCGCGTTCTATGGCATGTGGTCCAATGAACAGTTGATCAGCGTCATGATCGGCAACTATTTCATCAAGGTCCTTTGGGAAGTATTTGCAACGCCGCTAACATACGTCGTTGTTGACTGGCTAAAACGTGCCGAGCACGAGGATTACTTTGATCGAAACACGGATTTTAATCCGTTTAGCCTGGAAACATGAGCCTTGAACGGATTGAGCTACGCTATCGCTTCGTTTACCTCCTCTCTTCAAATGCCAGATTCTGATATTCTCATCCCAGATGGCCCTCACAGCGCGAACACGAATCGTTGACCTCTATTCATTTGGCATTGCCGGACTTTCGCAGAACATGTCGCGAAAGCTGGCGGCGGCCGTCGCGAATCTCGCGGCAAAGACCAACGTGGAAGAGGCGACTGTCGAAGACCTCCTGGACTACTTCCCGACACGGTATGAGGACCGATCGAATCTTATCCAGATCGACGAACTGTACGACGGCCTCGAAGCGTCAGTGGAGATCCACACGCGGGTGTCCGGTGGATTTCGAGTTGGCAAAAATCGGGACCCCAAGGCACCGCCGCTTTATATTTATGAGGTCAGCGGCGGCGACCGCGAGCGGACGCGAAAACCTGTTGTCGTATTCTGGTTCATATCCGGCAAATCCGCGCCTGCGATAATCAACTATTACAACGACCGATTCAGACGAGGCACTCGATTCGTTGCCTTCGGGCGATGGGAATGGGACGCCCGCCGCAACACCTTTGGACTGAAACTAGGTAAGCCGGACGAACTCGAGATGCTGCCGCCGGTTGATGCCGAAACCCTTGAATTCGAGTCTGCGGCCGAAGGCGAGGACGAGAGTGACGATCTGCTCGAAGGTACCGGCTCGCCCGAGTTCGCAAATATTCACACCGGCCGTGCGGTGCCTATCTACAGAAAGCTGGGCCCGTTCAGAACAAAGCGGCTCCGCGAGATAGTATTTGACGTTCTCCAGCATTTGGACCAGACCGCATTCACTGAATCGCTGCCCACCGAGACAATAAAACGCCATGATCTGATCCCGCGTCCGCAGGCATTGATCGACGTCCATTTTCCTCCGCCGGAGGTTCCCGTGTCCGATTACGATCGATTCATCAGCCCGGCGCAACGGCGTTTGATATTTGACGAATTCTTCTGGCTCTCGCTTGCCCTTCAGTTGCAGCGGGGCACACGCAAAAAAGAGAAGAAAAGGGCGGTCATCGAACTCTCCGACGCGTTTCTGGACCGGGTAAAAGCCTTGCTGCCCTTCAGGCTGACCGAGGCACAACGGCGTGTTATCCGCAGCATCCTGGACGACATGACATCCGACCAGCCGATGAACCGGCTTCTTCAGGGCGATGTCGGCAGCGGAAAGACGATAGTTGCCTTTCTTGCAATGTTCGCGGCAATGGAAAATGGATATCAAACTGCCCTGATGGCACCGACCGAGATACTCGCCGAACAGCACTTCCGAAACGCAAAGCGAATTTTTGAAGGGACCGGCTACAAAGTGTCTCTCCTAACTGGCAGCCTAGGGGCGGCGGAAAAACGAAACGTTTCGGCGACAATTGCGTCCGGCGAATCGCAAATGATCGTCGGCACACACGCGATCATTCAGGAAGGCATTCGCTTTGACGATCTTGCTCTCGCCGTCGTCGATGAACAGCATCGGTTCGGTGTCCTTCAGCGGTCAATGCTGCGCGACCTGGGACTAAATCCGGATGTGCTGGTGATGACCGCAACACCTATTCCCCGTTCGCTTGCGATGACGGTTTACGGTGACCTCGACGTCTCGATCATCGACGAACTGCCGCCCGGCCGGACACCGGTCAAGACCGTTGTCGTCGGCGAGGACCAGCGGAGTGGTGTTTACAAAGGCATCGAACGCGAGATCGGGCTCGGCCGCCAGGCTTATATCGTGTATCCGCTGATCGAAGAATCCGAAAAGGTCGATCTGAAAGCGGCGACCAAAATGTTCGAGGAACTTCGCGATAAGGTCTTTCCCCGTCGAAACGTCGGGCTGCTTCACGGGAAAATGAAAAGCGCCGAAAAGGACGACATCATGCGGCGTTTTGTTTCGGGCGAATTGAATATTCTCGTTTCGACCACGGTCATCGAGGTTGGCGTTGATGTGCCGAATGCATCGCTGATGGTCATCGAGCACGCAGAGCGGTTCGGCCTTTCGCAGCTGCATCAGCTTCGCGGCCGCGTTGGTCGTGGCGCCGAACAGAGCTATTGCGTCCTGCTGACGGGCGACAAAAAAACGTTGGTCGCGAAACAGCGGCTCGGGATAATGGAAGAAACCAGCGACGGTTTTCGCATCGCGGAGAAAGACCTCGAAATTCGCGGGCAAGGAGAACTGTTCGGCACACGGCAATCTGGTGTACAGCAGTTCAAGATCGCGAACATTATCCGCGATATAAAAACCCTTGAAGAAGCACGGAAAGAAGCTGAGTATTTCCTGACCGAAAAACGCCTCACAAAAGAAACCTCTCGGCTTATCGAACACGTCAAGGACGATCCGAAGTTCAGGCTGGCCGGGATCGGATGATCGGAACTTGATTGTGCACGCAGCGGCCATAATATAATCTGATCGTGTTCCGTCAGAAAAGACGGATCTTTTGCGGATCGAACTATGCGCGTGATCGCTGGACAATATCGGGGACGAACCCTAAAGAGCCCGGCGGACACGCGGACGCGGCCGACATCCGACCGACTGCGAGAGACACTGTTCAATGTTATTGCGCCGCGGATAGATGAAGCGACACGTTTTCTGGACCTCTGCGCCGGGACCGGTGCAATTGGTATCGAAGCCCTGTCACGCGGCGCGGCCTTTACGACATTCGTTGATATATCGCGGCGTGCGTGTGCGCTAATCGAGGACAATCTGGACCACCTCGGCGTGCCGGAAGATGAGACAGAGATCGTTTGTCTGCCTGCGGAGACCTTTTCAGCAAGGCACCACGCAGCCGGATGGGACATTGTTTATTTTGACCCGCCTTATGATATTGACTATTCGACGGTCCTCTACGAGTTCGGCGCGGAAGACGGCAAGTTATTGAACCCGGACGGAATTCTGATCGTCGAGCATCACGCAAAATCAGCTATGCCCGATGCCGTCGGCTTGCTTCGACGCTGGCGGATCTTGAAACAGGGCGATTCAAGCCTTAGCTTTTACGAAAGGAATTAGGTATGCGGCCAGGCTGTCGATCTAAGGCCATGGCCTGCGGAAACTTGCATTTTAAGTTGTCTTGAAGCAGATCAGCCGGCCGACCGCCATGCTGAAATTTTTATGACGATCCTTGTTTGGCTGATCCTTTGCCTTTTGTGGGGCACCACCTGGATCTTCATCAAAGTTGGCCTGGCCGATCTGCCGCCGATCACTTTTTCGGCAGCCCGCTTCTCGCTTGCCGTCATTCTTCTTGCTCCGCTTGTCATCCGAGGAACGCTTCCCTTGCCAAGGTCGATATCGGAATGGCGCCTTGTCGCTTTGACGGGCGTTCTGCAATTCTCAATAAACTATAGTGCGGTCTTCTGGAGCGAGCAATACATCTCGTCCGGGCTTGCGGCCGTTCTTCAGGCCTCGATCCCAGTTTTTGGCCTGTTGCTGGCATGGATATTTCTGCCGGCCGAGCGGATCACGCGGCTTAAGATCATCGCTGTCTGCACAGGCGTCGCCGGCGTTGCCGTGATCTTTCTTGAACAGCTCAGGCTTGAGGATTGGTCCGCGTTCGCCGGTTCCGTGGCTATCGTCGCAGGTGCCTATGCGGCCGCCCAATCCTCCATTCTTGTAAAGGCAAAGGGCGGCTCGATCCATCCGGCAGCGCTTCTGTGGACACAAATGGCCTGCGGGCTGCCGCTGATCATTATTTACGCGTTGACAGCCGAGGGAAATCCGCTTTCGTTCAACTGGAACTGGCGTGCCCTCGCCTGTGTCCTATACCTGGCGGTTGCTGGAACAATAGCGGCTTTTTGGCTTTATTATTGGCTTTTGAGTAGAATCGAATCGACCAAGGCAATGATGATCTCACTGGTCACGCCACTGATCGCTGTCGTGGTAGGCAACCTTGTGTTGGGCGAAACGCTCCCGCCGCAAACGATCGCGGGAGGTCTGTTAATATTGACAAGTATAGGATTGATCGTCTTTAGAAGGCGATCGGGAAAAATTGACCACAGAGGCACAGAGACATAGAGATTGGAAACCTAGGTCTGCGGCGCCAGGATATTACTCTGTGTCTCTGTGTCTCTGTGTCTCTGTGGTAAACGCACCGTATGAACTTCAAATTTACAACCGCCGGCGAATCGCACGGCCCTGCACTTGTAACCATCATTGAAGGCGTTCCGGCGGGATTGCCTATTGACAAGGCCGCCATTGATCACGAGCTTTGGCGGCGGCAGCAGGGCTATGGACGCGGCGGGCGAATGAAGATCGAGACCGACACGGTAACGATCCTTTCCGGCGTCCGGCACGGAAAAGCTCTCGGTTCGCCGATCGGGTTGATGATCGAGAACCGCGATTTTGTACATTGGACCGAAATTATGTCGGCGGAAGCGATCGAGACCCAGCCAAAGAATCCGCGGATCGTAAAACGCCCGCGACCGGGCCACGCTGATCTCGCGGGCGGCCAGAAGGATCAGACTCGCGACCTGCGCGACATTCTCGAACGCGCATCCGCCCGTGAAACGGCTGCCCGTGTCGCCGCCGGTGCGGTTGCCCGGCAGCTCCTCGCTTTGTTCGGCGTCGATATTAAGAGCCACGTCGCAAAACTCGGAGCCGTTCCCGAAACTCCGATCGAAGCGGAATGGGAAGCGATATCCGCGATCCCGAAGGATGCCGCGTTGATGTGCGCCGATAAAGAGGTCGAGGCCGCGATGATGGCGCACATCGACGACGCAAAAGAAAAAGGAGACACGCTTGGCGGAATTTTTGAGGTCGTCGCAAAGAACCTGCCCGTCGGCCTCGGCTCACACACTTCGTGGGAAGACAAGCTGGACGGCCGAATCGCCCGGGCAATTATGTCCATCCACGCCGTCAAAGCAGTCGAGATCGGCGAAGGAGTAGCCAACGCCGGCCGGCCGGGTTCGCAGGTGCATGACGAGATCTTCTGGTCAGAACCGCCTGCGTCAGCGGGCGGTCAGTCTGACGCTTCATCGAACTGGCCCGCCGCTAACGCAGCGGGTTCTGACAAGGGCTTCTATCGCAAGACAAACCGTGCCGGCGGCCTCGAAGGCGGCATAACCAACGGCGAGGAACTTAGGGTTCGCGGCTATCTCAAACCGATCTCGACGTTGAAGAAACCGCTCCACTCCGTCGATATCGACACAAAAGAAGACAGCCCCGCCGCCTTTGAACGCTCCGACGTAACCGCCGTCCCCGCCGCCGGCGTCATCGGCGAAGCAATGCTCGCGATCGTATTAGCGAATTCTTTCCGCGAAAAATTCGGCGGCGATTCGATCGACGAAATGCGGCGGAATTTTGAGAATTATCAAACTTTATTGTTGCGGTACTAACCAGCGTACCGTCTCAAGACTCATTGATGATCCTCGATCCAGGCGTATTATCAACGACCGTCGGTGTTTGTAAGTAATTAGACCGCCAAGCGAAAATGCCCAACCAAGCTGAGTCTTCTGCAGACGCGACTCGCTCACGATCGCTCGTCATCGGTCGGGGAATGCTCGCGCTCGTATTCCTTATCGGTGCTTGCTACAATGCTCTCGTGACTCTTCACGCTCCGGCCTTAGAGTTACAGCGCCTGACCGCCTTGTCCCCACTCGCGCGATACCGCGAATTCGCTACACTGGCGGCAACGCCTCACCCGACATTCCTTATCGTTTGCGTGATCCTGTTCGAGGTCTCGGTCGGGCTTTCAATGTTCGCACGGACGGAGCTTCGCAGACTCGGATATCTTGGTGCCCTAGGCTTCTTCGTTGTGCTCGCACCGTTGTTGGGTTGGTACGGACTGACAAATCTGTCGTGGGCGGTTCCTGCGCTTTTGCTCCTTCGATACGATCGACCAAGAGATCCGCACACGGTCTAACCAGCGCAGGCATCTGCCGGTCCCTTGTGGGCCCGGCCGCCGCGGACATCTTTCGGGCGCAGATGCGGCGGCCTCGCCATGGGGCCGCAGCTGATGCGCGAGTGGCTAAACAAAGGAGACATCATGACAGTCAAGCGAATGGACAACGTCGGCATCGTGGTTGAAGACCTGGATGCCGCCATTGATTTCTTTACAGAACTAGGCCTCGAGTTTGAAGGGCGCGCAATGGTCGAAGGAGAATGGGCCGGGCGGGTTACGGGACTAGGCACGCAGAGCGTCGAGATCGCAATGATGCGTACGCCGGACGGCCATAGCCGGCTCGAATTGTCCCGATTCCTTGCTCCGCCCGTGATTGCCGATCATCGCAACGCGCCTGTAAACGCTCTCGGGTATCTGCGCGTAATGTTTGCGGTTGAAGACCTTGACGATACGCTCGAACAGCTCGGCAAGCGAGGTGCAAAACTCGTCGGCGAAGTCGTCCAATACGAGAACGCATATCGGCTCTGCTACATCCGCGGCCCTGAAGGTATTCTGATCGGCCTTGCCGAACAGCTCGGGCAGCAGACGTCCCGAAAGGATCCGATAGGTAACACTTGATCTTCGACAATTGATATTCTTCTTACACTTGACTGAGGTTCGGACGCATCAAGATGCCGGAGTTCACTTTAGCCTGCTCCGGCTCCCGTTGGAATCGTTCTTCCAATATCTCTGCGAAACTGCATCCCGTTCCATGAGATAGAAGCGACGGCTGAATAGGCTTGTAGTAAAGCCTCGTCAAGCGAGCCGCCAACAGCTGTAACTCCGAGAACTCGCCCGCCCGAGGTGACAAGCTTCCCGTTGTCGCTTGCAGTTCCGGCGTGAAAGACCGTTACGCCGGGAACTGCGTCGGCTTGTTCCAGTCCGGAGATCGTATCGCCTTTACGCGGGTCCAGCGGATACCCTTCGGCCGCGAGGACAACCGTCGCAGAATTCCCCGGCCGCCAGCGAATATCGATTTCGTTCAATCTTGCAGCAAGCATTGCTTCGCAAATATCAACGATATCTGTTTCGAGCCTAACGAGAATTGATTGCGTCTCAGGGTCGCCAAAACGGACGTTGTATTCGAGGAGCTTCGGCCCACGATCGGTCATCATCAGGCCGAGGAATAGAATTCCGCGAAACGGAAATCCTTCGGCGATGCAGTCGCGCAGGGTTGGGCGGATGATCGTCTCGACAATTTCGGCGAGTTGATCTTCACTAAGCAGCGAATCGTCAGTGAATGTCCCCATGCCGCCGGTATTCGGGCCGGTGTCGCCTTCGCCGATGCGCTTGTGGTCGCGAGTCGGCGGCATTAGGGCAAAGTCTTCGCCGTCGGCAAACATAAGCAGCGAGACCTCGCGGCCCGTAAGGCATTCTTCCAGAACTATCTTCGATGCGGCCTCACTGCCCGCGATCGATCCAAGATCTTCGATCGCGGCAACCGCTTCAGCGCGATCCGACGCGACCACGACGCCTTTGCCCGCGGCGAGGCCGTCCGCCTTAACAACAACCGGCGCTCCCGGGCCGCCGAAAGCACCCGATTCGAGAATCGAAACCGCGTCCGCACCCGAGTTCGCAACAGCGTATTCAGCCGTTGGAACACCGTGGCGTTTCATAAAGTCTTTGGCAAACACTTTGCTTGCCTCGAGTTGAGCGGCTTTTTTTGATGCGCCGATGACCTTTAGGCCGCGAGACTCGAACGCGTCCACGATGCCAAGCGCAAGAGCAGTTTCGCCGCCAACAAATGTAAGGTCAATTCCCTTCTCCAATGCAAAGTCCGCAAGGCGTTCGATCTCATCCGGCATGATCGGGACACATTCCGCGATCTCCGCAATCCCGGCATTACCGGGTACACAAATCATTTTTTTTACACCCTTGCTCCTGGCAAATGCCCCGCATATCGCATGTTCGCGGCCGCCCGACCCAATGACGAGAATATTCATAAAAATTTTGTGATCTTAAGATAACGTACTATAATAATGCATCGGGCCTGGCTTGACACTGCCACCTGATAGTTATAGGGTCTCAATTGACAAAGGTCGCGCTCGGCCTCACGAAAATCCCCGAAACCTACAACCCAATCTACTACATGAGGGGCAAATTTTCGATCAGTCGAGATCGCGTCGGCTTACGATGAAAAGTTCCGAAGATATCTATCTATTGGCCGTTTTATCCAAGCGAACAGTGAGAATGGACAAGGAGGGTTTAATATGTCCGTTAGCGAAGTAGCCGATGGATCGGAAGTTCCCGCGGGTGAGAATGAGATCACAGACCGCGATATTGTATGCATCGATTGCGCCAGGTCCTTCGTCTGGACGGCTGGCGAGCAAGCATTTTTTCGCGACAAGAACCTGCAGAATCCGCCCAAGCGCTGCAAAGACTGCAAACAGGCAAAGAATGAACGCCTGGCGGCGATCGCCGCGGCGCAGGCGTCCGGTGTGCGGCAGCGCATTGAGGTGTCGGTAAGCTGCGCCAAATGCGGCGAGCCGACGACCGTACCGTTCTACCCGTCGCAGGGTCGCCCTGTTTATTGCCGCTCCTGCTTCCTCGAACTCAATCCGTCGATCCTGAACGGCCACACCGAATAGATAACAGCTCTTAGTTACCCGCCCACGTGTACATTTGGACGCAGTTCAGGGTCAGGCTCGGCCTGCCTGAGGATCTCGCGCGTGACCGGGGCCGTGTCGCCTTCGCCAAACAACAGGTAGCGTGCAAGGTACATTATCGGATTTCCCTCGCTCCAGCCAAAATACACATGCGGCACGCGTCCGGTCCGGTCGCGAATAAATAACAGGAACGCCGCGATCGCATTCGGAACGGCCGGCGCCTGTGTGCGCAGGACTCGGTAGCCCTCAACATCGTACCCGCGAATCATCAATTTACCTGTAAACTCCGAGGCGTCACCAGTTTCAATTTCATAAAAAAGAATCGGATCGGTCGAGGGAATATGATTGTCGATCCGCTTTTCGTGTTCCTTAAAGCGGTATTCGCTAACGTTTCCGACCTCGCGGCGGTTGGTCACGATTCGGATCTCGCCCTCGGCCGAAAGATCATCGATGAATCCTTGCGCGGCATCATCAAGTTCGATCTTGTCAATTCTCAGCTCGGTCGTTCGCATCGCCCTCGACACGAACGATGAGGCAATTATCGCAAAGATGAACAACGATGCGATCTTGATGCCGTCAGGCCGTTCGATAATGTTCGTCAGCGTTGTGTAAATAAAAACCAGCGCGATGAATGCGTAGGCCCAACGCCATTTGTTTTCCTGGCGAAACGCCGAGAGAGCGACCGCGACGGCTGCAGACGAAATAAGGAAAAGCACACCCGTTGCATAGGCCCCGCCCTGGGCATCGACGTCCGCGGAAAAGGCGATCGTAACTGCAAAGCATATTCCGGTAAAGACGAGTACCAGCGGCCGCGTCGCCCGGGCCCAATCCGGGGCCATGCCGTAACGCGGCAGATATCGCGGAACGATGTTCAACAGTCCGGCCATAGCCGAGGCACCGGCAAACCAGAGTATCAGGATCGTGCTGACGTCATAGATGGTTCCAAAAATATTGCCAACGCTTGACCCAAATAACTCGCCGAATTTATCGTGCGCGATATAGGCAAGCGCGCGGCCATTCGCCTTGCCCTTCTCCATTCCGCAGGCGCAGAAATCTGGCAGTTCATGAAGCCTTTCGGTATCGGCACAATCGATCTGCGGGCAGAATTCTTTTTCAGGGATCAGAACGCTGGTTGCAAGGCTGCTGCCGATCAGCAAAAAGCTCATGATGATAGCGGCCGTGGCAAGAAGCTTTCGGGTCTTTTCGATACGGTTTGGGCTTTCAACGATCGGCATGACCGCAACACCCGTCTCGAAACCCGAAAGTCCAAGTGCAAGTTTTGGGAAACTGACCAGCGAGACAAGGATTATGCCCATCAGCCCAACTGTCTCAAACCCGCCAAACGATGCTTTTGTTCTGAAAAGCATTGTCTGCCAATCGTTAAATAGGATCGGGTGGGTCACAACCTCGTACAGGCCAACCCCGATGACCACTACGTTGAGCACCAGATAAACGCCGACCAGGAAAACGGCGATACCTATCGCCTCCTTGAATCCCTTGAGAAAAACGGCGCCAAGCAGAGATATAAGGACGAGGGTTACGATAACCGGATGATCGAGAAACGGCATCGAATCCTGAATGAAAGGGTTTTCAAGTACGTGGGCGGTGGCGTCAGCAGCCGAAAGGGTGATCGTGATAACAAAGTCGGTCGCTACAAACCCGAGGAGGACGAGGACAAAGAGTTTGCCTTTCCAGCGGGAAAGCAAGGCCTCCAGCATAGCGATCGAACCTTCGCCGTGAGGGCTTTCCTGGGCTACGCGCCGATAAATAGGGAGTGCACCGAAAAGGGTCAAAAGCACGAGTACGAACGTCGCGACTGGCGAGAGAATTCCGGCGGCAAGAAAGGCGATGCCCGGCTGATAGCCGAGGGTTGAGAAGTAATCGACGCCGGTGAGGCACATCACTTTCCACCAGGGGTGGCTGTGATGGCGGCCTTCCGGTTCGTGCGGGCCTTCTACCTCGGGTACGCCATTGTAAAGCCAGCGGTGAAACCAACCGTGTTCCTTTCGGACCATATTCAAACTAAAAGGCCGCCATCGCAAGTCATCGCGTGAACGGCCAGTACAAATCCAATTGTCCCGTCAAAACGGCATGTCTTTCAAAAACGCCTACGAGGTTAGCTGACGGGCTGGAACTCTGAAAGTGTTCCTCGATCTTGATTCGCCCCAAATATTTGGTTCCCCCGCGCCGCATCAACGCCGATGCGGCTTCGGCACAAGAAATTGTCAAATCGCGCGTTTGCTCCAGCCAGGTATCAGCCCGCAAGAACAAAAATCTTAAATCCAAAGCGAAAAGCCGATCTTCCGGGTCTCGCCCGAGTACCGGCTCAAAAAAAAACCAGCGACTCAATCATGAGCGCCGCAGCATAACATTCAGTATCCCGACAAATCTCAGTTCGGTCAAGTAATTGAAAAATAAAGCCCCTAAAATGATATAGGGCGGCGTCTCCCACACCGCCGCCCTGTTTGGTCACAAGTCCTCACCCCTCGTGACCGGATGTTCACCGGGGAGGTGAACACAGAGATTATGCATAAATGGCCAACCAATTGCAATAGCCAAAATATCTATTGTAACTTATTGTCGAAAATGAAGTTACTAAACGAGTTGGCGAAGGTGCGGACCGAAATGCCGCCCACGATGGCTGATCGAGCCCCTGATGCAGATTCAACAAAGATCGTGTATTCCCCGACGGGAGTTCGGGTGTCGGCCTGTACCTCAAAGCTAAGAACGCCAAGCCCCTCGCCATAATCGTGCGCCACTATCGATCCCGGCGTTACTTCCAAAAAGGGTGAACTGAAACTGATCTTAACGCCCTTGGGTTTCAGATTGCGGCCGCCGACATAGATCGTGTAGCTCTTTCCGGGATTTATCGGCACTGAACTGAGCGTAAGCTGCCCGTTAAAACCAGTGTATTTCACATCAAGGTCATCCGGGCGTAGTTCGAGCTTTTTCGCGAACGAAGTTGTGCCGCCAGCCGATACCTCGACCGGATCGAGTTCCTGCATCGGAATCGCTTTTTTTGCCCCATCGGGGCGTGTAGCAAAAACCGAATAATTCCCGCTCGGAATACCGCCAAACTCCGCCATGCCGTCAGTGCCGGTAACCGATTCTGATACGACCTTTCCGGATCCGCGGTCTTCCAGCCAAACCTCAACGTCCGCTGCCGGGCGGCCGCCAGCCATTAAGATCTTTGCTGAAACGGTCCCGCAGCAATCTTCATCCGCCGGCGCTCCGTACTTTGCCCGCACGGCCGCGCGGTCAATTTCAGCAAGTGTGCGGTGCGAAAGATCCTGAAGCCCGAATAGGCCGTTCTTTCCAGAGGTCTCGTACATCGTGGACCCACGCACAGGCGAATGCTCAAGGCCTAGAACATGGCCTATTTCATGGGTAAAGGCCGATTCCAGGTCAAAGGTGCCGAATGTGCCGTCAGTCGAAAATTGCTGATACGGATTCAGTACGATGTCTGCCTCGGAAATGCGGCCGCGTCCATCAAAAAATACACGGGTCGTCGCGGCAACCGTCTCAGCGCTCTTTGCAAATAAGAGCGCATTTTCAGCGGTCGGGGCAACCGTGATCAGGCTCACTCCATCGCCGACAGATCCCTGCGGGCTGACGTCTTGCCGGTCCGAAAATACCACACGAAAGGATACACCGCTGGCGTTTTCCCATGTCTTGAGGCTTCGGCGGACCGCATCGACCACATCACTTCCACCTTTCACGTTCGCTGCGGGCCTGAGAAGTGATGTAGATAGGGAAACAGTGATCACCTTGGAACGCCAGCGTAGGGCGGGCTGCGATTCGCCCCGTTCTGCCACGGCCTCTGATTCGGCGCCAAAAAGCGAGCACACCTGTATTGTTATAAGTGCGAACGCGGCGGCGATCTTTAGCAGTCGGGCCATACAAATACGGCTAGTTTACGTCTTGAGAAAATGCTCCACTACCCTCGCTACCAACCTTTTCGAGGTCGGCAAAAGCGACGACCAGAAGAAGAGCGACCAGTGCTACCGTAGCAAGAACATACAATATCGCTATCTGTTCAAGTGCGATGAGTGTGCCGATGATCACGGCCACAAGGGCTAGCCAAAACAGGATGATGCTTCGGCGGCTGAATCTTTGTTGCTTGTTCATTTTTTGCTTCTATCCAATGAAGATTATCATTAGAATACTTCCTATTGAAACAAATTTCCGCGTTTTGGACAATTTTGATGCGTTATTGCGGGATCGGGTTGGTCAATCGACTATTCGGAGAGGTAGTTTTGACAGGTCTTTGTTTTCCCCCGTCGACTCGCCGATCGGGGCTAACTTCTGGGCCTTAACACCTTCCTGCTCTACCTGGATCACATCATAAGGTTCCAATTGCGGATCCTCGATCTTTTTTTCCATCAAACGTCGAAGGTCAATCTCAAGAACTTTTGGATCCGAACCGCGCCGATGAATGCGCGCTTTTTGGCCTGAGAATGAGTTTGAGATGCCGCCGGCCGACGCGATAGCCCTCGAAAGCGTAAGGTCGGGCGTCAGGTTCATCCTCCGCGGGGCAGCCACGTCTCCCATAACAAATATGGGTGGTGCCTCCACAACATTTACGATATCGCCGCTTAATACCTTTGGATTCGCTTCGGCCTTTCCGCCAAGCAGATCAGCGATCGTTACCTCGATGCGTCGCGGGACCGCCCTTTCAGGGGCCGGCAATCGGCCGCTAGCCCCGCAACTAACATTCGGCGGCCGGAAAATGACGATCTTCCCTGCCGAACTATCCGTGATGCCCCCGGAAAGAACGATCAGTTCAAGCAGGCTTGCCGGCCGTCTCAGCTGGAATCTTTGCGGCACCCTGACGGCGCCATTGACATAGGCCAAAGCCCGGTTTGATCGATCAATGATCCTCACGATCACCTCGGGGTCGCGAAGAAAATACGCAAACTGCTTCACGACCGCGGCGGCCGCCTCGGCCTCGGTCCTGCATAAAGCAAAAACAGGCCTTTCAGCCCGTTCAAGGCCGTCGAGGTAGCCATCGCTGGTCAATCCGCCGCGCCAGTCGTATTCAAAGCTCCCGACAAAGTCAACATCAACAAGGTCGCCTAAATGTATTCGATCAGTCTTGCTTGCGGCCGCAGTGTCCGGTAATTCCTGCGAAGCGGCAGGCCAGGCAAAAACGAGGAAGCCAAGCGCGAAGGACAGCCCGATGGAGGCAGATACATACCGAAAAACTGTGTGGCCAAACATGTTGAAAAACGAGCACACAAGAGCATCAGGAACCGGATTCATTTCCCGCTTCCTTACGTTTTGGCCGGCGGCGCGGCCGGGCGGAAGGGTTGAACGCAAACCCGCGGAATTCAAGGTTGCAGCTATCACACAGCAGGTTGTACCGAAAGATGAACTTCATCGGAAGCGGCGTATGCCGGTATCCGCGGCGGATCCGGGAACTTCTACATTTTGGGCATTTCTGGAAGATCATTGTTTAGCAGTCCGCCACCCCTGACGTTGGACGTCGACCGTCGATATACATAACCCTCAACCCCATCAATGACCGGCCATTTTACTGATCCGATCGATCTCCGATCGGATCCAGCTGAAAACAGCCTCCCGCTCGGAAAATGCTACATCACTGTTCTTCAGGTCTGACAGCGCATCGCTATAGTGGCGTATCGCCTCATGGCTGTTCCCCGCCGCATCGGCCCGTTCTGCCTTGTCAATACTTTCGCGCAGGCGGCCGGAAAACAAGAAAATATCGAGTATGGCTTTTGAATCCAGCAAGGCATTTTCGTCCGGATAGACCTCGATCGCCCGGTCAACCGCCGCCAATGCTTCGCGTGCAAGCGAGATCCGGCGTCCTAGACTTGCCGCGTCTGCCGGTTCGGCGGTGAATGCTGCCGCTTTGATCTCGGCCCACCTGAGCATATGCGACCTATGCCTTCCCGCCGCGAATCGCCTGCCTTTTCTCAACACCGGTATACGGGGTGAACCGGCACGAGCAGTCTGCAAAGCTTCCGAAACCGCCGTTAGATATTTTTCGCACAGCTCAAAGACCTCCCGATGAGCATCAGCAACCTTACCCAGTACCTTTGCCGCTTCAGATTTTGCACTGATCTGCTCCAGCATTTCGATATTTTGCTCGATGGTTATCCGGCCGTTCAATATATCGTCTTGCCGTCCGCGCGGTACCACGCGGAGGTGGGCAGCAAGTCGGCGTTCAGCCAGGGCCCGCTGTCGGATCCGGCGAAGAACGACCTCCCGAAACAACCCCAATGTCGCCGCAAAGCCCACGGCCGCCAATCCCGCCGCTGCCCACGGCGCTTCACCGTAGCCATCATGCAGCCCCGCAAGAATGAGTAGGAAGATAATTCCCGCGACAAACACGGTTAACAAATAGTAATTAGCCGCCGATATCCAGAATGCTGCACTCCCGCCACGCGCTCCGGGTTGGGCTCCTCGGTTCCCGCCCGCAACTCGTGTTTTACGTTCCATTCGAGAAAATGAGGTGTTCCGGTCTTGGGAAAACATGCCCTGAATGCATCCAATAGTCCTTTTTCCCTGGCATTTTGTCAATATTCAGATTTTATCTGTAAATGGCCAAAGTCATTGACCCCGATTTGCCGCGTACTCCGCGTTGGCATCTGTTATACTTTCGACACCGTGAAGCGTCGAAGGACAAAAGAAGAGAAACCGGAGATATTCAAGTCGATCCGCAAGCCGACGGCGCCGGCCTCGCGAAAGCTCGGCCCGGAAAAGAGCGGCGACAAACTCGATCCGGTCGGCCGCCGATCGAAACACAAGAAAAAGCAGGAAACCGATGCCGATATTTAGCAAAAAGAAAAAGGCGACACTCGAGCCGACGATCATTGCCTGGGCCCGGCCCGAGATGCAGGTTACTTTTCGGGCGGAACTGATGCCCGGCCGGAACCGTGAAGAGCGAACCTATCGCATCAAAACGGTCCGGGCGAACGGGCGCGTCGAACTTCACGATTTTGTCGGCGAACATCGGCAAGGCGCGTTTGAGCCAATAAACTTTTTGAGAGATAAGCGAAATGGCAAAACCGAAGATTAGACGGCCGATCACCTTTGCTTAAACTTCTATCCGATCCCCGTAGCGTCTAAGGGCCAAACATATTCTTTACCCACCTCGAGGACCTTCAGGCGTTCGATCCCAAGCTGCTCGATCTCTGACACGGTCCGATCGCGATACGACGGCTTGATATTCGATACATAGATCCTGCAATCGGTCCGGTCGAGCTTTTCAAGTTCACCGGCAAGCGCCTTTGGCGTCAAGTGATGCGAGATCTCAGCAAGGTCCGCGAGTTCATCCGGAAAGGCGCATTCGACGAGTACGGCGTCCAGAGCATCAAGATCGTTGACGGCACTCCAAAAGGTCTCGGTAGGTGCAGTGTCTCCTGTCGAGGCGATCGTAGCTTTCTCATCCTTGATGATAAACCCGCAGCTTGGGACCTTATGATTGACCTGGATCGGAACTACTGAGTATTTTCCGATCGAAAACTCACTACCCGGTGAGAAAACAACGTATTCCATAACTGCCCCAAAGTCGTTCTCGAGCTCCGAGAACCGCGGATATACGCTCCAGTTGAATATGTGTTCTTCAAGTATGCCGATCACCTCAGCAGACGCATGAACGCGGATCGGTTCCGTGAGTGTCGAGAACAGATCATCGATAAAAAGCGGCAACCCGGCAACATGGTCCAAATGAGCATGGCTGACTACGATGTCGCGAATATTCTCCCGCTGTTTTTCTGAACATCCGATAGCAAGGCAGCCGGCGTCAAAAGCGATCGCATCGTCAACTACCAGCGTCGTCAAATGCTGTCGCCGAACGGCCGAACCGTCTCGCTCAAATGTACTGGGTAGCAACTCCAATTTCACAACAAGGTCTATCGCGCACAGGTTTGGCCCCGGCCGCCATCGATCGAATACGTCGTACCGGTTATCCACCCAGCCTGATCGGATGCCAGAAATGCTATCAGATCGGCCACCTCTTCAGGTGTCCCCGGGCGCCCGAGCGGGTGCGTATTCTTTGCGTTATCAAGAAATACTTTGTAGGCGTCATCGTTCATCCCGCCGCGTTTGTGCAGATTGGTTACGATCACGCCGGGATTCACCGCGTTCACGCGGACACCCTTGGGAGCCATCTCCAAAGCGGTGCATCTCGTAAATTGATCGGTCCCGGCCTTTGAAACGCAGTATGCCAAAACGTTCGGAAATGCCCTCAGGCCCGTAACGCTGGAAACATTTACGATATTCCCTTTTGTTGCGACGAGATGCGGTATGCATTTTTGCGTGAGATAGAACATTGAACGCAGATTGACGTTCATCATCTTGTCCCAGTCGGCAAGGGTCGTCGTCTCGATCGATCCGTTCTTAATGATCCCGGCGGCGTTGACCAATATATCCAGCCGGCCGTAGGATTCGACAGTATCGGCCACCAGCCGATCGACCTGCGATGTTTCGGTAAGATCGGCCAAATGTGGTTTTACGACCGCATCAAATTCATGCGCCTCGTCACGCAAGGCTCCCAGCTCACCTTGATTCCGGCCCACGGCCATAACGACCGCTCCCTCACTAGCAAGCCGTATCGCCGTCGCGCGGCCAATACCGCTGCTTGCTCCTGTAACCAAAGCAACCTTATCCCTCATAGATTTTCTGGATCGTGAATGAACGCCGTTAGAATAACAGGCACTTGGATGCAAGTTCAAATTTGGCGGGCATCGGCCCCAAAAACAGCAAAGGCAGCCGATCGTTCGGCTGCCCTGGTGAAAGAAGTGTCCGGTGTGCGGTCAAGTCCTACAATTCGCTCGGCCGTGCTTTGACCACCAGCAAAAGTTCTATTGCGGCTTTCGTCTCGTCACGCTTGCGTGCCTGAAAATCAGAAACCCAATTTTTGACCGTCGAGACCATCTCGCGGCCCGCGTGCCGCTTTTCCTCTGGCTTCGTCTTTGGCTGAGAAACTGACTTAACGGTCTCGTTCCTCTTTATTACTTTGATCTTACTATTCTTCGTCATTTGAATGATTGCCTCCCTGCTTGTTCCTGCTTGAGTGTTCGGAATTCGGTCTGCCGCTATGTTCTATTGCAAACGGTGTGCCTAAGACAGGGACGGATTTGCTCAGGGCGTTTTGCACTAAATTTACAAGTTAATTTTGATGCTTGGCACATCAATGGCGGACAGCGTTCGCGTTCTCTACACCTAAATACGTTCAATGTGCTCGGATGTTCCCGAAAAATCGTTCATTCTGACATTGAAACTGCTGTGATGGTTCGAATGATAAAGCAACTTATGACAAACAAAAATAGGGAGTTTTACCTACCACCGTTACCATTTCCCTGCCTGAAAATGGGCGTGATGACCGGCCGCAAATGCACCACACTGCTAAACCCTTCAGGCCGCCGCTTGACAAAGCACCCGGTTTCATAGGAACTTAGCTTCGAAAATCCTACTTTTCGAGCTTAAGAGATCAACCAAACTTGGAATTGATGGTAAGGCAAATCCTGAACACGTGTGCTGCGCTGCACCTAATGGTGTGTTCGGATGCCGGGAGGCCCGCTGCTTATATCGGGGAAAGCCCGTGAGTCATGCCGGGTGGTGCCGTGACTAATTCGTATTCAGGCTGATTCGCCCTTCGCCATACGTTTCCAATTTCGACAAAACAAAAAACCATGATCGCATCATTCTTCTTGCCGTTACTTCTTCTGTTTCAGGTTCCCGGCGCCGGAAGGCCGCCGCAGACCGCACCCTCGCCGAGGCCGTCGGAAACACCGCAGACTCGCCCTTCTCCTTCTCCATCGCCCGAAGAGCCGCCCGTGTCGGTAAAACGGTCCGTAAAAGTTGGCAGTCGAACATTGAACTATACCGTTACCACCGGCTATATGCCGATAAAGAACGCCGCCACAGGCGAGACCGAAGCACGGATCTTCTACATGGCATATACCCTGGATGATCCGCCGGCCAAGCGTCCACTAATGTTCTCGTTCAATGGCGGGCCCGGCTCGGCATCCGTCTGGCTTCATCTCGGAGCACTAGGCCCAAGGCGTGTAAAAATGCTTGACGATGGATTGATGCCGCCGCCGCCGTATGAGTTGGTCGATA
>JADYZI010000406.1 GCA_020853255.1 Acidobacteriota bacterium | reverse complement strand
GCCAGCCGCGAACGCAATTCACCGTCTTTTTCGACAAGCTCTATCTGGAATTTTTGCAGCGTTGCCATACGCTGTTCGGCGCGGATCAAAAGCTCCATTCCCATCACAAGCCGCTGTTGCTTTTCGCTCAGTGTCAGTCCTTCGACCTTGGCAAATTTATCGACAAAGTCCTTCAAGGTCTTGGTCATCGCCTGAACGGACTGGGCTATTCTGGAAATATCGTAAGCTACTGAACCGGCTGTGTCATACGCCGGCGGAGGCTGGGCCGGAGCGGGCTGTTGGCCGAGGACAGCGGCCGCTGAGATAAGGACCACGATCATGAATACCAGGATCTTAGGCATCATTTGCGAACCTTCCTTAATTTGAGATCAAAAGTTTTCGAATTCTAACACGGATCGATCGAATAAAGGTTGCAAATCTTTAGCTTGGCAGGGCGGGCAAAATTTGCGCTCTCCTTTGGGGCCTTTGGATCATCCTCTGTGCCCTCTGTGCCCTCTGTGTTCTCTGTGGTAAAAAATCCCGACCACAAATAACACGAAGTTGAAGACACAAAGTTCACAAAGGGATCAGGTTCAGATCATCTTACATCAAAAGGGAATTCACGCCCGCGGATCATGCGCGTCAGATCGGCAGCGGCCTGCGCCGCATTGGCTTTTACCTCCGCCGGATAGCTGTACTTTGCCGCATTGTCACGAAACTCGTCCTCATCAAGTATTCGTACCAGGCCGTCACGACCCAATAGAATATCGATATCCAGATCAATGTAATCCAGCGTCGAGCCGTCAAACACCGGCGGCATTGTCACATTGCAGTAAAAGCAGCGGAAAGGTCCGCCGGGATCATGAAACCGAAAGACGTTGTACCAGCGGCTGGGCCAAAAATACTCGTACGATATCGTGCCGCGTCTGATAAGGCCAATGTCCGAATGCTCGACATCGAATGCGAATAGGCCTTTCAATACCAGCAGTTGGTCGCTTCGCTCAAGCAACTCGGCGGTCCAGGATTTTCGGATAGCGTTGTCGTATGACCGTGCGTTAACGGTTATTATTGTAGGATCCATTCGATTGGCCCTACACATCCGCCGCCGGCGTCCGCACGACCAGCACCGAGCACGGCGCATGGTGCACGACCGAATCTGATACCGAGCCAAGCAGCAGCCGCTCCCATCGGCTGTAACCATGCGAACCTACGACGATGAGCGTCGCTCCCCATTCCTCTGCCGTCTCGACTATGCGGCTGTCGGGCGAGCCAAAGAGAATGTCCGTTTTTATTGAAACGAGATCGGGGCCGGCAAACGACTTGATCTTTTCCGCTGCATCCGCCGCGACCTTTGTGGCATTCTCGCGCGCGGTCCGCTCTATTTCGGAGGTGTCCGGCAAAAATCCGCCGTAGATATCGATCGCCATCGGCAAGGCCATGTCCACAACGCTGATCACTTTTACTTCATCACCGCTGCTCCACGAAAAGTTCTTTATCGCCTCGATCGCCGCATCGCTTTGTTTTCCGCCGTCTGTTGCAAACAGGATCTTCATATTTGGCCCATCCGTTCCTATTAAATGATATGTACCGAAATGCCGGCTCGGTTCAACGCCTTCGTGCCCTTTGTGTCTTAAACTTTGCGTCCTTCGTGGTAAAGAACACCTCTCACGGTGAAGTACGCAAAGATCACAGACAATGACTTTCCATTAACAGTCTATATCAGATCTACCAGCAGTTTGGTCAAAAGCTGATGCAAAAGTATCGCCTCGGTTTCGGTCAAGCCGCCAAGCGTCCTTTCCTCAAGCAGGTTCCACTGCTCTTCGAGGTCCCGGCGGACATCGTGCCCTTTGCGCGTGAGGAATATCCGCGTTGACCGGGCGTCGTCCTCGTAGCGCTCGCGCGTGGCAAAGTCGTTCTCAAGCAGGCCTCCGAGTATCTTGTTCACCGTCGGTGCCGAAAGGCCAAGCTTTGACGCCAGATCGATCTGCCGCTGGCCGTCCTCTTTCCACAGTTCGACCAGCACAAAGGCCTGGCCGCTGTGCAAGCCAACGGCCTTGGCCGCGTTTTCGGTCAGGTTGCGATGGGCAACCGAGATCTTCGCCAACAGAAAACTTACAGTGTTCTCAAGGTCCATATAAGCGCTTTCCCAAGTATAAGCGTTTAAGCCGCTTAACTAAAACACTTAGCCTGCGTGCAAGTTTAACCAAGCATGCTCATATACATTTATTAGCCTGCTAATAATTTATCATTAGCAGGCTAATAAATAAAACATAGCCGGTTAATAAGATTTGGTTGGCGGGTGTATTATTTAATTATGACGAACACCGAACTGCTTAAAGCGGGACGCGATCTTTTGCTTTCGCTGCACAAATCATTGGTTGATCACGAACGATGGGTTTATGAAGAAAGGCACGGAAAAATAACAAGCGGACAGTTTTTGAATCTTCTGATCGAGGATCCTGGCCTCGCCTGGCTACGCAAGTTTTCGGCGCTTATCGTTGATATAGACGAGATGTTCGCACAGAAGGACGGCTTCGCGGAGGAAGCCGTCGAGGTTCACCTTAGAAGTTTACGCGATCTCTCGCAGATGAACGTGGATGACGAGAGTTTCATCGCCCGCTACAAGGAAGTGCTTCAGCATGACCTTGACGCGGCGGCGAAGCAGGGCGAGTTGAGGAAAATGTTGAACGAGGGCCAATGAAACAGCCCTCATCCACGTATAAAACGCGGTGCTTAACATAATAAGCAAACCGGTTGGGCCCCGCTGAAATCTATTCGCGGCCGCTTTTCTTCCAGTCCGCCAGAAACGCATCCAGCCCTTTATCGGTCAACGGGTGCTTAACAAGCTGCTGGATCACCTTAAACGGTATCGTTGCGACATCCGCGCCAACCAGTGCACAGTCAACGATATGCATCGGATGCCTGATCGACGCGGCCAGTACCTGTGTTTTAAAGCTGTAGTTGCCGTATATCTGGACAATGTCCTGGATCAACTGCATGCCATTCGTGGCGATGTCGTCGAGCCGGCCGATAAACGGCGAGATATATTTTGCACCGGCCTTGGCGGCCAAAAGCGCCTGGGCGGCGGAAAAGCAAAGTGTTACGTTCACGCCAATTCCCTCACTGGTCAAGGTGCGGGTCGCCTTTAAACCATCTAGCGTCAGCGGGCATTTGACGACAACGTTCGGCGCTATTTTTGCGTATTCCCGTCCCTGCTCCAGCATGCCTTCGGTATCGAGGGCGGTCACCTCGGCTGAGATATCGCCCTTCACCATCGCGCAGATCTTTGCAATGTGTTCCTTAAAATCGACATTGCCTTCCTTTGCAACCAGCGAAGGGTTGGTCGTAACGCCATCGACCATTCCCATCTCGTTGGCTTCGCGGATCTCGTCCAAATTTGCTGTATCAATAAAGAATTTCATAATTTTTTCCGAATCATTTTGTCGCCAGAACCGGGTTTGAAAGAACGCCGATGCCTTCGATCTCAACCTCGCAGACATCGCCCGGGTTTAGTTTTGATACACCCGAAGGCGTCCCGGTAGCGATCAGGTCGCCCGGCAGCAGCGTCATCATTCTT
>JADYZI010000405.1 GCA_020853255.1 Acidobacteriota bacterium | reverse complement strand
GACGGCGTAACGGCGGTGACCGAACCGCAGGATGCCGTGCGGCCGGAGCTCGTTCCGCCATCGACGGCGGGGATGACGACGAAGGTCGTCAAGGGTTCGCTCTGGACGCTTGCGGGGCAGGTGGCGCCGCTCGGCGTATCGCTTGTTGCGACGCCGTTCACGATCCGTCTGCTCGGTGCCGAAGGTTACGGCGTACTCATTCTCGTAGGGCTGATCCCGACCTACCTTGGCTTTGCCGATCTCGGGATGGGCATCGCCTCGACGAAGTTCGGCTCTGAGGCGTATGCCGCGGGCGACGCGGAAAAAGAGGCACGCACAGTACGCACCGCAGCTGTGCTCTCGCTGCTCTTGTCCGTGCCGTTCGGCGTGGCGATATTCGTGCTCTCGGGCTGGCTTGCGACGCTCTTTAACGTCCCCGCACACCTGCACGCCGAGGCCTCGCTCGCCCTGAAGGTCGCGGCCGTCACCTTTGTCGTGAATTTTCTGAATCAGATCTTCAACACGCCGCAGCTCGACCGCCTGCGTATGGATCTGAACACGTTCGTAACCTCGGGATTTCGTATGCTCGGCATCGCCGCGACGCCAATCGTGATCTATCTCGGCTTCGGCATTCTCGGAGCCGTCGTCGTGCTCCTCATCGCAAGCCTCGCAACGCTCGCCGGCCACATCTACGTCTCCGGCCGCCTCCTCCCCAACCTCTTCGACCTCTCACTCGACCGCACCATCATCCGCCCAATGCTAAAATTCGGCGGAGCATTGGCCATCTCCGGTATTGCCGCTTTGCTACTCTTGAACGTTGAAAAGGCGGTTCTGGCTAAGACTACTTCGGTCGAGGTTCTCGCTTACTACTCCGTCGCATTTACTCTTGCATCAATGATGACGATGTTTGCATCCGCGATGATCCAATCGCTCGTCCCTGCATTCGCACAACTCTTACAGGCGGAATCCCAAGAAAAGGTGAGCAGTTTATTTAGGACAGCACTAAGATTGAATGTCTTGATTGTCCTTCCGGCTCTTGTCATACTATTCGTTATTGCAGAACCGTTTTTTTTGTTATGGGCCGGACCGACATTCGGCCGGAACAGCACATTTCCATTTCATGTCCTCTTAGTCGGAATTTTTCTGTTTGTACTCATCTACGTCCCGTATAGTCTTCTTATCGCTCAAGGCAAAGCTTCATACCTTGCGACCCTTTACTGGTCGGAACTGCTTCCTTATGTAGCACTAACAGCGATCTTTTCGTATTTATATGGAGCGGTCGGAGCCGCATTGGCTTGGACGATCCGGGCTGCTTTGGATTCATTTGTTTTGTTTATTCTGGTTCGAAGGTCAGCAAAAGTGCAAATTAATATTTTTGCCGGCCGGCAGCAATTCGTATTGGTAACGGTTACCGTATTGCTAATACCGGTTGCATTGGAGTTCATCGATTCGGATCCGAGCCTTCTCTTTCTCGTGACCCTCTTCGCCGTCTTACTCTATCTCGCGATCGCGTGGAAACGAATGCTCGGACCCGAAGAGAAGGCATGGATACAGGAGCGGATGCCTCGATTGCTGAGGTCCTTTGCATCTTAAGAGATATGCTCCTCCAGAGAATCTACCGAAAGCCGTTTGAATATCTGGCAAAGGTCGGTTCGTTTTTCCGTATTCTCCACCTTCGAATGAAATATCCGAATATCCGAATCAACTACGGCTCTTATATTTCAAAGGGCTGTCAGATCATGTGTTCAGACAACTCTGAAATGGTTCTCAAGAACGTTCACGTAACACAGAACGTCGTACTACGAGCTGACGACGGCGGGGTGCTACGTATTTCAGAAACATATATCGGCTATGGTTGCGTCATTGCTGCCTCTGAGTACATTGAAATTAACGAACATTGTGAGATCGCCGAAATGGTTGTAATTCGAGACCAGGATCATATTTTTGGGACGGGCGAACTGTTGTCCGACAGTGGTTTGAAAACGTCGCCGATAACGATCGGCCGAAACGTCTGGCTGGGGGCAAAGGCAACTATCTTAAAAGGTACTCAGGTTGGCGATAATGCCGTCATTGCTGCACATGCGGTTGTTACCAAGGACGTACCAGCAAACCATCTGGCCCTTGGGGTGCCCGCGGTCTTGCGTCCGATACTTGCAAAGCAATTACTCAATGACCAAACCCGTTAGTAAGGCAATAAAGGAGCCGATTCGTTTTTGCCACGTTCTTGACAACTGTACGCCGAATCCGTTGCTCTTTAATTCGATAAAATATTCGAATAGGGCGCGATTCGATTATCGGATCATCGCGCTTCGCTCTGACGCCGGATTGGTCGAGCAGATGGCGGAACTAGGTGTCCCGGTAAGATCACTTGGCTATTCATCCAGGAAGGATGCAGTTGGGGCACTCTGGAAGCTCTATTCAATATTTCGGCAAGAGCGGATCGACATTGTCCAAACGCACTTGATGGACGCAAGCCTCATCGGCCTATCGGCCGCGAGGCTTGCGCGTGTGCCGGTAACGATCTTTACCGGACATCACTCGCACGAGACGCCCCTGTATCAGAGGAGACTGCTAACCTTTGTTGACGGGTCGTGCGGTCGATTCCTGGCGAAGCACACGATCGCTCCCTCAGAGCAGATGAAGGAGATATTTGCCCGCGACCTTAAAGTCCCCGAAAGAAAGATATCGGTTCTCTACCACGGCTTCGATCTTGAGAACTGGCGTGAAAAGGCTAGGCGGAATTGTGATCTCCGCAATGAATTTGGATTGGAGGGCAAGATCGTATTAGGAGCCGTTGGGCGTTTGTTTTGGGTCAAAAATTTTGAGAATTTGATAAAAGGCTTTGCTAGGGCCGCAGCGGATCGAGCCGATGTCGTACTCATGATCGTCGGAGCGGGCGACCGCTCCGGCTTGCAGCAGCTGGTCGAATCCTTTGGCCTTCAAGGCAAGGTCATTCTGACGGGGCCTCGGAAGGACATCGCGGCGGTGATGAACAGCTTTGATGTGCTCGTACATCCGTCGCTCGCGGAATCTTTCGGTATGATATTCATCGAGGCTTTCGCACTCGGCAAGCCGATCCTCACGACAAAAGTCGGCGTTGCTCCTGAGATCGTTGTAGATGGCGAAAATGGGTTCCTTCTATACGATGGAGAACCGGCCGCCATTGCGGACGGGATCGAAAAAATGCTTGCTGCCAAGGAGCGGTGGAAAGAAATGGGTGAGAAGGGGATCAAAGTGTCAGCAGATTTCGAAGTACGCAAGACACAGCCAATATGCGATGAGATGTATTTACAATGGTTGAAAGAGGATCCTCGGCGTTGAAAAAATGGTCGCTTTGGGCCTTATTCCGTGCAAGAGGCTTCGACTAACATACTAAAGTAAGGAATTGAGTTGATCTATATGAAAACAATTTTAATTACGGGTGGGACAGGGTTCTTGGGCAGAAATTTAGCTCTACCCCTTAAAACCGAGAATCGTGTTGTGCTTACAGGACGAAACAATAAGCAGAACAACCACGCCCATTCGGTTACCGGGTGTGAGGTTCTGCCAATGGATGTTGCAAATATTGAGGCTGTCCGCGACACGTTCATGGAGGTACGGCCGAACATCGTGATCCACGCAGCCGCAACGAAGTTCGTCGACTTAGCAGAGAAGCAGCCTATGGAGTGTATTGACGTCAATGTTACGGGATCGCAAAATATTGCGAGAGTGTCGATTGAAAAGGGAGTGGAGACTGTGCTAGGAATCTCTACTGACAAGGCGGCGCCACCGGTACGAAACACCTACGGCCTTTCTAAGGCGATTATGGAGCGGCTGTTCTGCTCGATGAACGGCAAAACTCGGACGAAGTTTGCGTGTGTCCGTTATGGAAATGTGGCTTGGTCGACTGGTTCCGTCCTGCCTATTTGGAAACAAATGCATGAAGGAGATGGAATTATTCGAACCACTGGACCGGAAATGAGGCGCTTTTTTTTCTCGGTGGAGGAGGCCGTAACTTTGGTGCTTACTGCACTTGAGAACATAGAAACAATCCAAGGCAAGGTCCTTTCCCGCTATATGAAAGCCGCCCAAATCAAGGATCTATTAGACCTCTGGATCGGAACGAAAGGCGGTTCCTGGGAAAGAATGGAAGGTCGTCCGGGCGAACGCAATGATGAGTTTCTCATCGGCGAGATCGAGTTGCCATATACAATAGAGCAGGTGTACGACGGAGTAACCCATTACCTGATCTCATTCAACGAAAAAGCAGAAACCCCTCTTCGAGAAGGACTTTCATCTGCAAATACTGCGCGTCTTTCGCGCGATGAAATGTACGATTTGATCAGCAGCACGAGAGACTAACATCATGGCCATAAGACACGCAATTATAATGGCCGCTGGCCGTGGTTCACGTATGGCGCCGCTCACAGATTGTGTTCCGAAACCGATGGCTCCATTTGGGGACTCAACTCTTATCGCTCGCGCTTTGGAAAACATTAGGAATCGCGTTCTGTTTATCCATGTGACCGTTGGGTATAAAAAGGCGATGCTTGCTCAGCACGTAATCGAGCACGGGGTCGCATCCGTGTTTAACACAGAAGGACAAGGCAATGCGTGGTGGATATTTAACACCTTGCTTTGCAGGCTCAACGAACCCACCTACGTGCTAACTTGTGACAATGTCGTAGAGTTGGATTTTGACCTCTTGGAGGAAAATTACGAATCGCTTGGAAACCCGCCATGCATGTTGGTGCCAGTCGAACCAGTTGAAGGACTGGAAGGCGATTTTATCTTTCATAAGGAGCACACGGTTATCGAGTTGAATCGTAGAAAGCGATCAGATATTTACTGCTCGGGCATTCAAATCCTGAATCCTGCCCGGGTTTGCGACCTGATGGAACCGTGTGACGATTTTTACTCGGTCTGGGGTTCGCTTATTGACCAGAAGCAGTTGAGAAGCTCATCCGTGTATCCGAAAAAATGGTTTTCGGTCGACACTTTGAATCAGCTCAAAGTGCTAAACAGTACGAGGTAATTTTTTGATAGATGCAACCGAGACCTAAATTCACAGTCGTGATTCCTACGTACAATCGTCAAGATTTTATTATGGCAACCCTTGAATCGGTCTTTGCCCAGACTTTTAAGGACTTCGAGATCATAATTGTTGACAATGCGTCTACCGACAACACGAGAGCCTTGCTCAATCCCCTTGTGGCTACAGATAAGGTTCGGTATATAGAACACGAGCATAACTTCGAACGTGCGCACTCTCGCAATACGGGTATGGATAAGGCTCGAGGCGATTACTTAACGTTCCTTGATTCAGATGACTTCATGTCCCCCAATTGCCTCGCCGATGCGGCGGCGTTCGCCAGAACCAATCCAAACGTGAAATGCTTCCACAATTTGTATGAGTTGGTTAATTCAGATCGAAAAGTTATTCATCGCTACAAATTTCCGTCCATCAAGAACCGCCTGAAGTCAATTTCGTCGGGAAACTTCATGTCCTGCATTGGAAATTTTGTCCACTCAACTATATTTAGACGGTACCGATTTGATACCAAACCCGAGTTAACCGGGTCCGAAGATTGGGAGTATTGGATGCGCATTCTGGCAGACTATGAGGTCGGGCGAATTGACAAATACAATTGTGCGGTTCAGCATCACGAAGCCAGAACAATCAATAATCAGAATATCGATGCCATTGAAGCTGGACTAATCTATCTTAGCCATAAATTTCGTGAAGACGAGCATTTGTCGGCAATCTACGACAGGTATCTCGATCGGATTGAGGCAAGCAGCTTCTTGTATCTCAACGTCCTTGCGAACGACGCAAAGAATCGTGGACGGGCCTGTGAGTACCTTCGGCGGTCGGCGCAGGCGGATTTTTCCGTCCTTTTTACTGAACGGTTTTTGCGCTGCCTACGGCGGACGGTCCTCACTTAGAAGTTCGATCTCGCCTCTACCACTGCGCTAGTCAAACGATGCCTAAGACGCTTTATATTTGTTATTTTGGGTTGCGGGAGCCGCTTGTGCAGACGCAGGTGCTGCCGTATTTGCGTGAGATCGGAAAGGGCGGCGTTAAGGTTTCGCTTTTGACGTTCGAGCCGGATATGAGGGCGAAGTGGACGGCGGAGCAGATCGCTCAGATGAAGGCGGAGTTGGCCGAAGAGGGCATCGCGTGGCACTGCCTTGGTTATCACAAAGCGCCGAGCGTGCCGGCGACCGCGTTCGACATCGTCAACGGCACGCGGTACGTCCGCAAGCTCTTGAACCGCGAGAAATTCGACGTGCTGCACGCACGCGTCCACATTCCCGGCGTGATGGCCGCCGTGG
>JADYZI010000404.1 GCA_020853255.1 Acidobacteriota bacterium | reverse complement strand
CACTGAGGATTCTGAATGTCGTTCAACAAGATCACCATCGTTGGAAACCTGGGCAAAGACCCGGATCTTCGCTACACCCCACAAGGCGTCGCCGTATGCAGTTTTACGATGGCCACCAACGAAAAGAGACGCGATAAGTCCGGCGAATTGCAGGACGTAACGACGTGGTTCAAGATCACGCTTTGGCGCCAACAGGCGGAAAATGCCGCGAAATATCTCACGAAAGGCTCGCCCGTTTATATCGAGGGCCGCCTCCGGATCGAGGAATGGACCGACCGCGATAACAACAACCGATACACTCTCGACGTCCAGGCGACCGATATGCAGTTCATCGGCTCACGCGGAGGCGGAGAATATTCCGGCGGCTCATCCGAAGAAGATCATCAGCCGCAGTACACCGGCGGCGGTCCGTCCGCTTCGTCAGGTGCCGGGGCCGCTCCTGCTTCATCCGCCACGCCCGCAGACGACGACATCCCGTTCTAGGCACCTTTCTTCGCATTCCTTGTCAGTACCGCCTGCATCAGCGGGCGGTAAGCGTTGCAACGGCCCGCACGTTAGTAAGGGCGTTCAGCGGTGTCAGTACCACCTGCGTCAGCGGACGGATAGGCTGTTGCAAGTACCACCTGCGTTAGCGGGCGGTCTTGTCAGTACCTCCTGCATCTCTTGTCAGTACCAACTGCGGTAGCGGGAGCTCATCATTGCAGAAGCCCGCACAGTAAGGGCGTCTCCGTTGACGCACCCTCCCAACAGGTCGGGTTTCCGCCTATCCATGCCGTTGTCCCAGCACAGAAACCCGCGCGGTAGAGAACCGAGAACATCTTCTGGGCTATGCCCTCTCGCAGTGCGGTCGGGCTTGCCCGACCGCTGAGCGTGTACGATCCTTCTGGAGGCGGCTTGCCGCCGACAACGGCTTCTTGTCGCGTGCTACGCACGCTCCAAAAAATATATCGGGCGCCGTGTCCTACAAACATTCCGCTCTTAACGGAGCTAGGCAGCTTTGAGGACGAAGCGGCATTTCGTTCTCAGTTTTCCATTCTCAATTTTCCGTTCTCACGTTGCGGCCTTGGCCTGGGCTATATTCTTGCGTCCCCTTCGGGGACTAAAGACCCACCTGCGTCATCTGGCGGTCTGCATTGCAGAGGCCCGCACGTTAGTAATGGCGTAAGACTCAACGCAGATTCCCGACGAATTGCCACGGCATTTATGCCGTGAAACCCTGCCCCACCCCAAACTCGGAGGCGGCTTGCCGCCGACAAAAGAAGTTCTTTTTGTAGCTGAAATAGCCTTGCGGATCGCTGCACGTCGCCGTCACGCCATTCACCACCCCGCAACGCGCATTCTGCACCAACGAGAGTTCGCCGTCATTGTCGAGCACGTTCTTCACCTCGCGGCCGCTCGGATACGTCTCCTCGATCAACGCTCCTGACAGGTTATAAGTATAACCCGTCGTGTATCCCAAAGGATCACCGCCCGCCGTCGTCTGCTTCGCCCCCAACACTCTCCCTAAGATGTCAAAACTCGTGTATTCCGTTGTCGAAACCGCAGAAGAAACTTTCGTCAATTCTTTGCATCCGGCGTTGTTTTGGTAACTGGTGTAGGCAGAGTATCGACTATGAAGCACGGAAGTTGTTTGAGGTCAGAAGGAATGCTTTCGTGTCGTCCCGGTTCGGTCGACACATAGTCGCTGAACTCGGCAGGCCGCAGAAAGTACTCGTCGCCTTCTTTATAGGTAATGTTTCCGACACAGTCTCGGTTCGTTTCATACTCCTTCCTCTCCCGAAGAGCAAATCTCAATTCGGAATCTATCTCGACATCACTTAAACTGCGGTCGTAGATTTGGTATTTAACAAGTATGAACGGATGGCCCACGAACCGTTCGTCGTACCATTTATCAACGCGTACAATCCAGTTCTCGACCTGAACCCCAATACTCATTGATCCTCTGCAAGACGGGCATCGGTTGTTTTTCTTGTACGCAACAACCGCACCGTCCACATAATAAACGCTAGACTGTGTTTTCTGCGCATTTGCCGCATTGCTCGAAAATAGGCAGAACAAAACTATTACAGCGATAACTGATGATAATTTCTTATTCATGGTTTTCCCTCGGGTTTAGTCCGCGTCGGTGCCGCCGTGACTTTCTCAATATTGCCTACAAGATCTGGGAAGGTGGCATTTGTTACGGATGCAAGGGGAACGGGAGTCTTAAATCTCTTGGTAACAACCACCGACACTGATGGTGTCAATAACGGAAAGCTATATGTAGCCTCTCTGCTCGCAATTCGGGCGCCCGTGAGGCTAGGAGCATTGGAAAGTTCGATTTCTACTGCCCCAAAAAAGCTATTTGCAGCCGCATGTGCCTGACCGTATACGCTGAAATTATCCGCGAAGAAATCGGCGACCCCGGAAGCTGCCCCTTCAACTACCTCGTGGGCGATTACTTCGCCGGGAAGTCGTTGATCGACAGAATTGAGCCTTGACAGGTCCGAAAGGTCCACACTGTTTTGACCCCTTCCGTCGAATCTGCCGAACGTGATCTTGTCCGAGCTCATTTCGACGTTCAGGGTTGACCGCACTCCGGGTGTCTTGTCGGATATTACGTCGTAAAGTTTTCGCTCTCTTTTGCTGAGCTTGCTCGGGTCAACCTTTCCGACGACTGTGAAGAGACCGTCTTTGACCGCGACCTTAAACTGAGCACCATCACGATTGTTGAGATTCGTCGCTGTCTGCTGTTGGCACGCTGAGACGTGTTTCTTATCCGTCTTGCAATTGACCGCAACATCCAGCCCGTCGGGGTCCGTGAACAGCAACGGATTATTCCGCGTATAAGCAAAAAGATTCCAGCCTTGGGGAAATGGCATCCGCCGAAATTCAATGTATAGAGGGTCAACGGAAGTAAATCTGCCGAGGTGATTGGCATACATCCTCGCTTGGGCGAAGTCGAGCGAGGTTTCGGCGTCGCGTTGGTAGCCGGTGAATTTTTGGCGGATAGTGTCGGCACTGTAGCCGAATGCCGTTATTCGTCCCGCAGAAAATATTTCTTCGCCAAAGGGCATGAAATCCCTTCGAGAGGTTACAGTTCCTCGTTCATCAGTGACCACTCTCGGGCTTCCTAGGTGGTCGTTTGTCAAATAGCTGATCTTTGCGGTCGCGGCGGGTTCGACGATCGTAGAATATTCAGCGATGGATTTTCCGGCGGCGTCGTAAACGAAGATCGTCACCTCACCCGTTGACGGGACATATTTTTTTACACGCTTTCCGTCTCCGTCGTAGAAATATTCGCCGAGCGTGCCGCTACTGTTAGATGCTGAGATCATCTTATTTTCGGCGTCGTAAACATAGGCTTGGCCATTCGCATCTGCCGTCGTATTTCCGCTCGCGTCGTAGGAATATCCCGGCGACGTGAGACGATTATTCGAAGCGCTGATCGTCGGGTTCGTTATCGCCGGGTTCACAAATGACGAAGGCATCGTCATGTTCGCCTCATCAAAACGCCGGTTGCCGTATCGGTCAAAGGTAAACGTCTGTTTCCACGATTGCGAGGCCGTGCCGCCCGCAGGCGTGACATTCTCAACCGCACTCTTCAACCGATTCAATTCGTCGTATGTGTAATCCTGCACCGAAGTAAACCCGTTGTTGCTCCGGACGGTCGGAACGGTGATCGTCTGGCTAAAACTCGTCCGATTGCCGTAGCTCGAAGCCGGTCAGTGATTTGCGAGACGAATTGGCAAATTCCCAATACTCAAGTTTCTGGACTTTCGGAAAATATCGCTTAAGCATGGCAACTTGTAGGCGTCAGAACAGTTAGTTAATGCCATAGCATCGAATACATATGAAAAGCCAACTCTAACGTCCCACACCTCGTCATTGTATTCCAAATCATTTGGTATCTGATCGTTTGTGACTGTTAGTGTTCCTTTTAAGGCCTTTCCAGCTGAAATCTTGATCAGCCTGTAGTCAATGAATTCGTTTGGATGACCACTCGCGGGTGGTCTGGTCTCGAGAGTCCAACGAGTGAAGATTTTTGATAAATACACTTTTGATTCAACAATAATGTATACAGGCCGGTCTGCTTTATTCCTAACTACGTAATTCACTATGATATTTTCTCCGATCCCATAACTCGGCTTTGGGGAGCTAACTTGAAACAAGATCTTGTCGTCCGTAAGTGACTGTATATAAGTAATTCCAGCCTCCCCTTGACCTTTTGCCTCTACAAATATCCCTAGTGTTAAAAGAATTGCGAGAAACAAACTTGCTCGTAGAATGAACAGTCGTTTTGAGATCAGCGTTAATTCAAAAAAGTTTTCAGTCATACACCACCCCTATGGTCGTCTCCAATCGAGCAAATGCGTACCATTTAAGCTCCCGCCGGCAAAACCACCTGCAAGTTTAAGATCCCTTCTAATCATTGCCTCCCGCCTAATTGCGTAGTCATGAGCACGTCGGTAATGTCTGTAACCATAATACTGTTGACGCTGAAACTCGCTGCTTCCTCTTTCTAAAGGTGGACTGAATTGTGAATGGGTACCGTTACGAGCAAAATCAAGGTTTTCAGCAAGCTCATGTATTAAAAGGCTAACTGCTTGAACTTTTTGTCCGACACCCGAAAGTTGTTCCTGAAACTCCGTAAATCCTCGACCAAAATTAAAACTGTTAACCCCAGTTTGAGTTAGATGTAAAGTCTCGGCATTTATGGCAATGACCATAAACGCTGCCCCGCCAGGTTGATTTGCCTGCCCTCGTCGGCCGTTTGTACTAACAATAGATCCGTTGTTTTGAAACTCCTTTGCGATCTTTTGACCTTTAGAATTCAAGTTGCCTTCACTGTTTGTTGTACCTTCAAACAAGCGAGCAACCGCGTTGGCGTCAGCGCCAAGATAAACTAAAAATATCTCAGGACGGCCAATCAATTCGTTTAGAAATTGAACACCTTGATTAGCGTTAGAAATATCGACCCCTGACCTTGTGACAATTAATCCGTCCTGTATTTCAAAAAAATGATCAAAGATCTTCTGTCCTCCAACCATCCTATAAATTTCATCTAACGAACTGCCTTCGGCCACCATCACTGTCTCGCCATCCGGATCAATAAATTTCAAAGGGTCATTTTTTGCATACACGAATAAATTGAATCTTTGAGGATCAGCTATCATTGCAATCTGGAAATATAGAGAATCTGTGGACGTAAATCTACCCAGCCGATTCGCGTACATACGAGCTTGGGCGAAGTCGAGCGAGGTTTCGGAGTCGCGTTCGTAGCCGGTGAATTGTTTTCTTACAGAATCGGCAGAATAATTTAATCCGGTTGTTCGCTGTGCGGTAAATATTTCTTCGCCGAAGGGGTGGTAGTCGTGGCGTGAAATCACTGCGCCGTTTTGATCCGTATTGATTCTTGGGCTTCCGAGATGGTCGGTGGTGAGATATGCGACTTTTGCGTCCTGTGTCGCCGCGATGTTCGTCGAATATTCAGCCACCAGCTTACCAGATGCGTCGTACGCGAAAACGGTTGTGTTGCTCGGTCCGTCCACAGATAAAAGTTTACGCAGGTTTGGGTGTGCGCGATAGCACAAACCGCACGAAATGT